>CAZYDC010000038.1:0-16465 GCA_964646065.1 uncultured Planctomycetaceae bacterium
AAAGCGCGTTTGCCGCGCTGGTGGAGCGGCATGTTCATCTCGTTTATTCCGTGGCCCTCCGGCAGGCGCGCGAACCGGCGCTGGCCGAGGAGGTCACCCAGGCGGTGTTCATCATTCTGGCGCGCAAAGCCAAGGCGCTCCCCGACCGGACGATTGTTTCCGGCTGGCTCTGCCGCACCGCCAGGCACGTTTCCGCCAACGCGCTGACCCTCCAACGGCGGCGTCAACCGAAGATTCTACAACGGCTACGGCCAAGCCACCGTGAACGACCGGGCGGTCAACCCGATCCTGGCCGTCGGCGGGCGGGTGATCTTTTTGCCCACCGATTCGAGCTCCGTGTTCTGTCTGTCGGCGGAGGACGGGAAACCGGTCTGGACGCAAAACGTCACTCGCCGCGAGCAGCATGACCTGAGCTACGTCGACGAGAACCGTTTCCTGCTGAGCGGGCCGGGCCTGTACGTGATGGACGCCCGGGACGGAAAGGAACTCTTCGGCAAGAGCAACGCCGGAATCGCCGGCCGCCCGGCGGTCAGCCCCCAGGCCGTCCTGTGCAGCGGAACGGGCATGTTGTACCGCATGGACCTGCGGAACTACGTGGTCTCCACGATCGACCTGATCTCGCCCGATGCCGTGCTGGGCAACCTGGCGTGCGTGGACGGCGCGCTGGTGGCCTCCAACACGGTGGGCATCTGCGCGTATTTCAACTATGACCAGGCGTGCGTGAAAATCTCCGAACGCATCGCGCAGGCCCAGCCCAAGGAAAAACTCGCGCTGACGTACGACCGGGCGCAGCTCTCGTTCTCGGCCAAGCGGATTCCCCTGGCCCTGCAGGATTTCCTGGATTGCCAGAAGATGGCCAAGGAGCAGGACGACCCCGGGATGGTCGAGACGCTGGCGCCGTGGTTGAACCGGGCGTACGCCGCCACGGCCAACCACGCGCCCAGTCCGCGGGAAATGGTGGAGGCCGTCCGCAAGTCGGGCGAGTATGCCCGGAGCGATCAGGAAAAGGCCCTGTACGAGCTTCGCCTGGCCAAGTGCCATCGCAAGGCGGGCGACCTGAAGGCGGCCCTGTCCGGGGCGCAGGAACTCAGCGAGAAAATGGCCGAGGAACCGCTGGCGGACGTGGTGGTCGGCCCCGAGGCCGACGACACGGTCCGGCAGAACGTTCCCCCGCAGCGTAGCGCGCGGTCGGTGACGCAGGAGTTGATCGGGGAGATCGTGGATTCGGGCCCCGAGGGGCGGGCCGCATACAAGGAATTTGACGACCTGGCCAAGGGCAAGTTGGACAAGGCCCGCCAGGGTCACGACCCGGATGCGATGATCGCGGTGGCGACCGCCTGGCCTCACAGCCTGTACGCGGACGAGGCGCAGTTCGACGCGGCCCAGGAGTTTTACCGCCAGGCGCTCAAGGCCCCGAATCCGGAGGACGCTTCGGTGGCCCTGGGCAGCGCGATGAAGTACCTGTCCATCGCGTCCTACGGAAACGGAAAGTATCGCGCGCCCGCCCGGCTGGCGATCGCGATGATCTTCAAGCAGAGCGGAAGCCTGGACATGGCTCAACTGGCGCTGGACCAGTTGGAGGGCGTCGATCCGCAGTCCGATTTCGCGTTTGCGGACCTGCACGGAAAATTGTCGGACCTGCTCAAACAGGTCGGGACGAATTCGACCTTGCCGCCGATCCCCGATGTCAGCATGATCAAGGGGCCTCTGGACCAGCTCCTGTCGATACCGGGTCAGACGGTGATGATCCTGACCGACCAGAAAAACGCGCCGGTGCGGATCGGCGACCAGGTGTTGGTGCTGCGGGATGACGTTCCGGAGAACCGCGTGCTGTTGGTGGATACGCAGGCGCGCGACGCGGTGAGCGCCATCACGTGGTCGGCGCTTTCGACGGTTCACCTTCCGCAGGCGGCCGCGGACGCCGGAATCTTCAACAGCCCGTACAAACACGTGATTGCGGGGCTCAGCAAGGACAAGAAGGTCATCGGGGTCGTGGATAACGAAACGGCCTGCGGGTATGACGTGCGCACGGCAAAGATCGTCTGGCGGCACGCGATGGGCGAATACGGCGGGCGGCCCGAACCGGGGATGATGAGCATCGGCGAAGGGATGCTGGTCTCCAGCGACCAGACAGGCCGGGTTTCTTGCGTGGACCTGTCCACGGGCGAGTTGGCCTGGGCGTCGGAACCGGCGGCGCCCAATCATGGGGTGATCGCCCCCCCGGCGATTTCGGGCGGAATGGTGATGGCGCGATGCAACGGCGGAAAGGGCCTGATCTGCTGGAGCATCAAGAGCGGAAAGATCCTGGCGGTCATCGATCGCAAGGAGGACAAGAGCGAGATCAAGAACTCCGCCAACGGCATGTTCACCCCGCAGGGGCTGCTGGTGACGCTGGTGGACGACGAATTGTCGGTGCGCGAGCCCGAGAACCTTCAGCGGGCGGTCTGGGTGCTGAAGTATCCCGGGCAGGTCACGGCGATGGGGGCCGCGCTGAAAGACCGGGTGGTGGTTTGGACGTCCGACGTCGTCGGCGCCAACAGGTCCAACCAGTTGGACGTGGTTTCGCTGGTCTCAGGCGCGGTGATCAAGACGCTGGACCTGGGACAGATCGACAACACCCCCGCGATACCGATATTTCGCGATTGCCAGTCCCCCAAGTTGCCCCGCGACCCGCACACGATCCTGTGCGACGTGCAGGGGGAGAACCTTTACGTGACATGCACGCGGAACCCGCAATCCGGGCTGCCCGTGAACCCCAACACCGGGCAAGCCCTGACGCCCGGAATCAGCATTCAGAAGTTCAACCTCAAGACCGGAAAGCGGGAATGGCAGTCGGACGTCGACGCCGAGGGCGCGGCCACCTATTTTGCCCCGGCCCTGGTGGTGGGGCAGACGCACGTGATGTTCTGCCCGGGCGCCGCACTGAAACAGGACGCCGAGTCGAGCGATCCGAAGGTCTACGTGATCGAGGCCGCCGGAGGAAAGCTGGTCAACACGCTCGATCCGTCCAAGAGCAAGGGCGACCAGGTCGGGCAGAACCGACTGGGCTTTCGGATGATGACCCCGGCCGTCATGACCAACGGCAAAATCCTCATGGAAAACATCGACGGCGTGACCGTCTATGGTGGAAACTGACATGAATAGAAACACTCTTGGCAACGTGACGGTGTGGGTGATGGCGGCGGCGGTGCTGGTGGTCTCGGGACTGGCCAAGGCCGAGGCCGGGCTGCCCGAACTGATGGACCGCGAGACGGTCAAGGCCATCGACCGGGGGCTGAGCTACCTGGTCCGCACGCAGAGGCAGGACGGTAGTTGGCTCAACAGCGGCGGGTACGGCACGTATCCGCAAGTCATGACCTCGCTCAGCGCCCTGGCCTTGATGGCCGAGGGGTCCACGCCCGAGACCGGAAAGTATAACAAGAACGTCCGCAAGGCGATGCTGTACACCATCAAGATCGGAAAGGCCAGCCGGGACGGGTTGATCGCCGGCGGCGGGGCGGAGTCGCAGACCATGTATGGCCACGGATTTTCCATGCTGTTCCTGGCCGAGTGCTACGGCATGGAGATCAACACCGCCAACGAGGGCGACCTGCGCCTGGTGCTGGACAACGCGATCAAGCTGACCGCCAACTCGCAGAGCAATTACGGCGCGGTGAACAAGTTCGCGGGCGGATGGATTTACACGCCCACCCCGGGCGGTTCGACGGATGAGGGATCGGTCACGGTCACGCAGCTCCAGGGGTTGCGGGCCTGCCGGAATGTCGGAATCAAGGTCCCCAAAGAGACGATCGACCGCGCCGTGCAGTACCTCAAGATGTGCCAGCAGGCCGACGGCGGAATCTGCTATTCGTTCCAGAGCCGCGGCGGCGGATCGCGTCCGCCGATCTCGGCGGCGGGCATCGCGTGCTTCTACTCGGCCGGAGTGTACGACCAGGCCGCCGGCGGCGCCAACGGAGAGGAAGCCAAGATGGTCGCCCGCCTGGTGGACTACTGCAAGCAGAACCTCAAGGTTGGAATGGACAACGGACATTACTTTTATTCCCACCTGTATTACGGTCAGGGAATGTACCAGCGGGGCGGAACGGACGAGAAGGCCAAGAAGGAATGGCAGGAATATTACAACGACATCCGCCGCGACCTGCTGAACAAGCAGTCGGCCGACGGAAGCTGGAACGGCGACGGCGTGGGAACGACGTACGGCACGGCCATCGCATGCCTGATTTTGCAACTGCCCTATGGTTACCTGCCCATTTATCAGAGATAGGAAGTGTTCTTGACGCGCAATCCACGGAGAGCGGAAAAATAAAAAGAATAAGTTTCTCCCCGTGCCCTGTGTTGTCTGTGGCGAGCTTATTTTATTGATTCGAGGAATTTTGAAACCCTCAGAAAATCGTAAGGAGATTTTCGTGACGCAAGAGACCCCCCCCATGCAGAGTGACGACATTGCGGCCGCCAAGCGGCTGACCCAGGCCTACGACACGATCCGCAAGGAAATGGCCAAGGCGATCGTCGGGCAGGAAGAGGTGCTGGAGCAACTGCTGACCTGCATCTTCGCCCGCGGTCACGCGATTCTGGAAGGCGTTCCGGGGCTGGCCAAGACCCTGATGGTCTCCAGCCTGGCCCAGTGCCTGGACCTGAAGTTCGCGCGTATCCAGTTCACGCCCGACCTGATGCCCTCGGACATCACCGGGACCGAGGTCATCCAGGAAGACAAGGCGACCGGTTCGCGAGAGTTCAAGTTCCTGCCCGGCCCGATCTTCAGCAACATCCTGCTGGCCGACGAAATCAACCGCACGCCGCCCAAGACTCAGGCGGCCTTGCTCGAAGCCATGCAGGAGCGCCAGGTGACCACCGGCGGCATCCGCCGCCCGATGCTCGACCCGTTCTTCGTGCTGGCCACGCAGAACCCCATCGAGCAGGAAGGAACCTACCCGTTGCCCGAGGCGCAGCAGGACCGGTTCATGTTCAAGATTTTCGTGAACTACCCGGCCTGGGAGGAAGAGTTCAACATCGTCCGCCTGACCACGGCAGTGCAGAAGATCGCGCTGACCCGCGTGCTGGACGGCGCGGCCATTCAGGCCATCCAGGATACGATCCGCCGCGTTCCGGTGGCCGATCACGTGATCCAGTACGCGATGCGGCTGGTGCGCGCTACCCGCGTCAGCGAGACGGACATTCCGGGGATCATTCGCGACTACGTGTCCTGGGGCGCCGGCCCCCGCGCTTGCCAGTACCTCATCCTGGGCGCCAAGGTCCGCGCGGTCCTTTACGGCCGATTCCACGTGGCCACCGAGGATATCCAGGCCGTCGCCAAACCCGTGCTGAGGCACCGCATCGTCACCAATTTCAACGCCGATGCCGAGGGCTTCACCCCCGACAAGATCATCGAGAAGCTCCTGGAGATCATCCCGGCCCAGGACAGCAACATTGCCTCGAACCCCGCGACGGCCAAGGCCGTGCAGTGATTGACGATTGACGATTTACAATTGACGATTGAAGATGCGGAGCCAGCGGTCAGTTTCCGCCCCCGCCCAATGGATTTACGATTTCGAGAAGACAAATGGACCTTAGCCAGCTAGCTTTTGCAGCATACATTTATCGTAGCGTGGCAGGCGAATACGATAAATCTCTCATTGCGATAAGGACCAAAATAGGCCAGACGCCGGATTTGAGCAGAAATGAAACCGCTTCGGCGATCTTGCAGTGCCTCAACGAGTGGAATTGCCGGCTTTGTGAGGCTGATTTCGGTGAGGCTGCGCTGGAGTTGGCGAAATGGCAACATGCCTGTGGGAAGCTTCTCCCGCCCGTGTCAACCGGGCTGCTCGAGATGAGAGACGCTGATTTGAAATGTGCGGCAGAGGCCTATGCCGGTCTCTTGGATCGCAAGACTGACCGGCGAAGGAGTTTTGGACCTACGGCGACGGCTAAGGTGCTATTCTTCATTCGTCCCAATGCCTTGCCGCCCTGGGATGAGGCGATTCGTAAAAACGAGAAGCGGAAATACAACGGTCGCGTAGAGTCGTACCTGCGATTCCTTCAGGACTCCCAATCGCAGTTGTTTGAGTTAAGAAAGTCTTGCGAAGGGGCTGGCGTGGACGTTTGCCGGGTCCCGGAAATTTGTGATAGGCCGGCCTCTACACTGGCCAAGTTGGTGGACGAGTACAACTGGGTTACGATTACTCGTAAATGGGAAGCGCCAGATACCGAGAAGGTTCGACAGTGGCTAAGTTGGTCGGATGTGCCAAGTCACGAGCCTACTAGTCAACCAGTTAACCAATTAACGAGTCAACCAGTCAACGAAGAACGGTAGTTTCAATGGCTAATGAACTAGAGAAATATCTCGATCCCAAGGTGCTCTCGAAGATCACGCGGCTGGACCTTCAGGCGCGGCTGGTGGTGGAGGGCTTTATCTCGGGCATGCATCGCAGCCCTTTCCACGGTTTTAGCGTGGAGTTCGCCAGCCACCGGGAGTATTCGCCCGGCGACGACATCAAGCACCTGGACTGGAAGGTCCACGCCAAGACCGACCGCTGGGTGATCAAGCAGTACGAAGAGGAAACCAACCTCAAGGCGACCTTCCTGGTCGACGCCAGCGAGTCCATGCACTACGGCACGGTCGGCAAGAAGGACGGCATGACGAAGTTCGATTATGCCGCCGCGCTGGCCTCCTCGCTGGGGTTCCTGCTGCTCCAGCAGCAGGATGCCGTCGGGCTTACGGTGTTCGACGAGCAGATCCTCACGCACCTGCCCGCCAGCGCCAACCAGAACCACATCAAGCAGTTCGTCCACGCGCTGTCCGTCACCGAGTGCAAGGCCAAGACGTCCATGGAAACCATCTGCCACAGCGTCGCGGAGAAGATCTCCCGCCGCGGCATGGTGTGCCTGGTCAGCGACTTGTTCACGGACGTGGACGGCCTGTTGCGGGGGCTTCAGCATTTCCGCCACTACAACCACGAAGTGATGGTGCTGCACGTGATGGACGAGGACGAACTGACCTTCCCGTTCCAGGGCAACACGTTGTTCCGCGGCCTGGAGGACACGGGCAAAGTGACCATCGAGCCTCGGGCCTTGAGGCAGGGCTACCTTGATGTCGTGAACCGTTTCTGCCTCGACGTGAAGCGCAAGTGCGTCGCCAACCACATTGACTACAAGCTGGTCTCGACGGCCGACCGCCTGGACGCCGCCCTGATGGCATTCCTGGCCGCCCGCGCCGCCGCCACGAGAAAGTCCAGCGCCAAGAAATGACGGCCGGCCACTGAGACACAGAGAAAAGCTGAGTAAGAAACAAAAACAACAAGACATGAGGAACTTTACATCACAGAGCGGCGCGAAGGTTTCCGGACGTGCGGACAGGCCAGCCCCGCAGCGGGGCGGGACTGCGGTCGGCCTTCTTTCGCCCCTGCCGGGGCTTGACCGTTCGCGCGCCGTGGCCCCACCGCTGACGCGGTGGGTTACAAATCTTCCGCCCCTCCGGGGCGAAGAAACAGCAACAACCGGAACAGCGTCTTTTAGAGTGTATCCGAATAACCCACAGCCGAGGGCGGCTGTGCCACAACAAAGAGGTTATTCGGAGGCTCTTCGCAGTATCTCTGTGAACTCTGTGACCTCAGTGGCGAGTTGTTTGGATTAGGAAAGACTATGCTGCCATTCATAAATCCCGCGATATTCCTGACCGGTCTTGCGGCGGTGTCGATACCGATCATCATCTACCTGATCAACCGCCGCCGGTATCGCCGCCTGGACTGGGCCGCCATGAAGTTCCTGTTGGAGGCCCTCAAGAAGAACAAGCGGCGCCTGCGGATCGAGGAACTGATCCTGCTGGCGATTCGCTGCCTGGTGGTCCTGCTGATCGGCATGGCCCTGGGGCGATTCACCGGCTGCAACACGCTGGACTCGCTGGCCCTCAAGACCGGCAGTTCGGAGGCCGTGGTCTTCATGTTGGACGACAGCGCCTCCTTCGGGCAGCGGATCGGTTCCGACGTGCTCTTCAAGGGCGCCTGCGCGGACCTGAGCGACCGGATCATGGCCATGCCCTCCGACACGCAGGTGGCGATCCTTCTGAGCAGCCATCCGGACCCGGTTTCGCCGTTCTGCCCGCTGGACTTCATCACCGACAAAGACTCCATCAAGTCCCGCCTGAGCAAGCTCGAACCCTCCGACACGCGGACCGATTTCGCGCAGTCGATGGCGGCCGCGGGGAAACTGGTCGCCGGAACCAAGGTGGCCAAAAAGCGGCTGATCGTGCTGAGCGACTGCCGCAAGAACGATTTCGACACGCCCGAGCAGAAGGCCGCCATTCGCAAACAATTCGAGCAGTTGACCGGCGATAAGGTCGACGTGATTGTCCTGGACTACGGGCGGGACGCGAAGAAAAACCTGACCTTCGAGAAGATCCAACTGCTGGACCGGAGCATCCTGGCCGGCAGGCCGGCCCGGATCGGCCTGGACCTGCACAATAACGGTCTGACCACGGTCGATAGCGTCGAAGTGCAGTTGGACGGCAGGACGCCCGTCAAGGGAATGTTGCCGGCCGATCCGAACATCACGCTGCCCGTGCAACGGTTTGACGCGATTCGCCCGGGCGAGACCAAGCGGATCGAATTCGAGGTGACTTGCCCGACGGTAGGCCCGGCCTCCATTCGCGCCAGGATGGCCTCCGACGGAGACGAACTCAAGGGCGACGACACGATCGAACTGGCCTTGAACGTCCGCAAGGCGGTCAAGACGCTGATCGTGGACGGCGGGATCGACGTGAGCGATCCGACCGACAGCGAGTCCTTCTACCTGACCCGCGCGCTGGACCCCAATCGCAGCGGCGACCACGGAATCAGCCCCGAGGTCATCAGCCCCGACGCCATGGGCGAGGTCCGGTTCGACGATTACGACATGGTCGTGCTGGTGGACGTTCCTTCGTTCCCCTCGTCCATCGGGGCCAAGGGCCAAATGAGCTACCCGCAACTGGAGCAGTTGGAAAGCTACGTTCAGAACGGCGGATGCGTGGCCATTTTCGTGGGCGACAAGATCGACACTAATTTCTACAACGGGCGGCTGTTCAACAGCGGCGCGGGGCTAAGCCCGTTCCCGCTCTTGAAGCGGATCGAGGCCGGCGCCACCGGAAGCGCGTACGAAAAGGTCAGGATGTTCACGCCCGACCCCAAGAGCATGGCGGCGGACCAGATGGTCCACGTGTTCACCGGAGAGACGGCCAAGACGACGGGCTTCGTGCATATTTTCGAGTTTTACCGCGCGGACGAGGGAGGCGCGATGGCGACCGCGCAAGGCGCCAAGCCTCCCCGTGTGCTGGCCCGTTTCTCGGACGACCGGAACCAGAGCGAGGGTTCGCCCTTCATCGCCCTTCGCCAGCTCGGCGCGGGCCTGAGCGTCATGTTCTACACCGCGGCGGCGCCCCGCTCGGGCAGCAGCGAATGGAGCGATTGGCCCAAGGAGGAGGATTTCGACACCTTCCTGACCGTCATGTGGGACATGTTCCTGAGTTGTTCCAGGCAGCAGCCCTCGCTGAGCGACCGCGTCGGGCGCCCGCTGGCCTACCAGCTTCCCGCCGACATGCAGGACGTTCGGGCCACGCTCAAGACCCCCAAGTATCCCGTGCATGACCTGGTGCCGCTGCAGCCGCAAAAAGGACTGCTGAAGTATGACATGACCACCGAGGCCGGAACGTATGTGCTGGACCTGGCCCAACCGGGCGGCGCGAGCACGCAGATGCTGTTTTCCCGGTATGTCGATCCGGCCGAGGGCGACCTGAAGACGGCCGGGCGGGACGGTCTGGCCGCGGCCTTCGGGAGCGACAAGTTCGTGTACTCCAAGCCTCGCGAAGCGGGCACCACCGAATCGGGCCCGATTCACGATTACTGGCAATGGGTGATCGCGGCTCTGCTGGCGCTGGTGGCGTTGGAGATTTTCCTGGCCCAGCGGTTTGGCCACTACGTGTGATCTCGGACTCGTCCCTTAGGGACGGGCCAAAGGTGTTTTGAGAATAAATCATGAACCGAATAGTTGAATGGCTCTTGGGAACGCAGCAGTTGGCCGGCCAGACGGAATGGGGCTTCAAATTCCTGGCCGAGTACAACCCTTACCTCAAGCTGCTGCTGATCCTGGTGTTGATCGGACTGGTGTGCCTGACGATCCGCAGCTATCGCCGCGAGGGCGACGCGCAGCCGTGGGTGAAGGTGACTCTGGCCTCGCTTCGCCTGGCGGTGATCCTGGTCATCATGGCCATCCTCTTCCGCCCGGCCATCGTGCTCAAAATGGTCAAGACGCTCCATAGCGTGGTCGTGGTGCTCAACGACGACAGCCAGTCCATGTCCTTCATGGACCGCTACGCAGACCCGGACCATCAAAAGCACATGACGGAGTATTTCAAGCTCACTCCGGCCGAACTGGCGACCAAGTCGCGATTGGACCTGTACCGCGAGGCGCTGCTCCGCAAGAACGGGGTGCTGGCGGTCATCGCCAAGGACCATCCGGAAAAGATATTCCAGTTCTCCAACACGCAGCCGGGCAAAGAGGCCTACACGCGGTTGATGGCGAGCGTGGACCAGATGCGGGCCGAGGGCGACAAGACGCCCTTTACCGGCGAGCCTCCGGCGGCGATGAAGGCCGAGTACCTCAAACTCAAGGGCGACGGATATCAGACGAACCTTTCCGAGGCCGTCCGCGACGCGCTGGAGGCCACGCAGGGCCAGCGCCTGGAGGCCCTGGTCGTCGTCACCGACGGGCAACCGACCAACGAGGACGCCGAGAACCGCCTGGCCGCTTCGGTGGATTATGCCCGCCAGCGCGGCGTGCCGGTTTACACGGTCATGGCGGGCGATCCGACCCCGCCCAAGGACGTTGCGGTCATTTCCATCCAGGGGCCTCGCGAGGCCCGCAAAGGCAGCGAGGTTGAATTTGTCGTGACCATCGGCCAGCGCAATTACGACGGAAAGACGGTCGAGGTCAAGCTCCAACGGAAGAAGGTTGGCGCGAAGGACTGGACGGACATCGACAAGAAACCGCTCAAGCTCGAGGGCGCCGAGAACGGTTCGAGCGGGTCCAAGGGATTGCAAACCCTCATGTTCAAGACCAAGCCCGAGGGGAACGATACCGGGCTGGCCGCGGATAAGAAAACCACCGAGTGGGTCTATCGCGCCTATGTCGAGCCTCTGCCCGACGAGCAGAACGTCAACAACAACTCGGCCGAAGCGCTGGTCCGCATCGTGGACAGCAAGATCAACGTGTTGTTCATCTCCGGCGCCGGCGGGTGGGAATTCCAATACCTTCGGAACCTGCTGCAGAGGCAGAACGACCTGTACCGCCTGAGCGTCTGGCAGCAGAACGCGGAGTTGGAAGTCAGTCAGGCCGCCTCCAGCGAGGATCTGAGGCTCTCGCAGATGCCCAGCGACCTGTCCGACCTGATGGGCGATCCGACGGGCAAGGACCCCAAGAGGCCCGGATACCAGGCGATCATTCTGCTGGACCCGCAGCGCACCCGGAGCGACCCCAAGACCGGCAAGGGCGGGTTCGACGAGAAGTTCGTCGACGCCTTGGAACTGTTCGTCCGCGAGCACCGCGGCGGACTGTGCTACATCGCCGGAAACAAATACACAGACGACAACCTGCTGTCCTCCAACATGTCCTTCGCAAAGCTGCACAGCATGTTGCCGGTCGAGCTTTCGATCAACCGCCAGGACATTCGGACCATCATGGAAGACAAGCCGCCCGAGGCCTGGCACGTGCTGCTGACCGAGTACGGCAAGGACCACCAGATCACGCGTCTGGACGAGAACTACAACACCAGCCTGAACATCTGGCCGCAGTTGCCGGGCATTTACTGGTCGCACTCGGTGGCCAAGATCAAGCCCGCCGCCCGCGTGCTGCTGGAGAACGAGAACCCCTCGCGCCAGACCAGCCGGTCCGAGCGCGAACCGCTGCTGGCGCTGCACATGTACGGCAGCGGGCCGGTCATTTACGTCGGCACCGACGACACATGGCGATGGCGGTCGCTGGAAGACGCCAAGTACCAGAAGCGGTTCTGGAACAACATCGTGGGCTTCCTGGCCACGCTGGAGGCCAGCCGCGTCATCATCACCACCGGCGGAGACACGTTCAACGTCGGAGAGCGGGTCAAGGTCGAGGTCGAAGCCTATGACGACAAGTATATCCCGCTGAAGGTCAAGACCATCACGGCCGACGTCATCGACACCCAGACGCCGGCCAGGAACGAGACCCTCCAGCTCAACAAGGTCGAGGGCAAGGACGGCCACTACCAGGGCGTGTACCTCGCGTCGCATCGAGGCGTCATCGAGGTCACGGTCAAGAAGCTTCCCGACATCGACGGCGTGCTCAAGGAAGTTCCGGGCGTCGAGGCCAAGCGGTTCACCGTGAAGCTGCCCGACGCCGAGTCCGTTCGCGTCGAGGCGAACGAAGGCGTGTTGAAATCGATGGTGACCCGGGACAAGGGTTTCCTTCGGTTGTGGGAAGTGGACAAACTGACGGAGCTGATCCCCTCCGGAAAGCTCACCAGCGTGCAGGAAACCCCGCTGGAATTGTGGGACAAGCAGTTGCCGCTGTGGATCCTGGTGATTTTATTGGCGGTGGAGTGGATTTTCCGCAAGAAATTTAACATGGCCTGACGTGTACACTGTAGGAACTATTCATACGTCACGGGCGTCTAAGGTGTGGATACGAAAATGTCAATGAATCTGGTACAACCCAGCGTACGCGGAAAGCTTCGGCGGCTCCAGACGGCCATCAAGGCCCGCCTGGCCGGCGAGGGCGTGGCCTGGCTGATCCTTTCGCTGATCGTGGCCGTCTTTGTCACCCTGGCGCTGGATTACTTCCTGCGGCTGCCTCGCGGGTTGCGGGCGGTCTTTTCGCTGGGCAGCCTGGCCCTGGCGCTGTACGTCCTGGGGCGCTACACCATCGTGCCCCTGATGGTGCCTCTGGACAGCGAGAACCTGGCTCTGCTGGTGGAGCGGCACTTCGGCCAACTGAAGGACCGCCTCATCAGCGCCATTCAGTTCAGCCGCATGCCGATCGAGAGCACCTTCGCCAGCCAGGCCATGATCGATCACATGGCCGCCGAGGCCAACGAGCTGGCCGGAAAAATCGACTTCAAGGGAGTCGTCGAGCGGAAAACCATGCTTCACGCCATGGGCTATTCGGCGCTGGGCGTGGTGCTGTTGGCGGTTTTCACCGTCTGGCAACCGGGCGTCATGTCCTTGTGGTGGGCGCGGAACGTCGAGCTTGGAACCACCCCTTGGCCTCAGGATACGTACCTGAGCGTGCCGATTCACGTGATCGCCCCGGGCGGATGCACGCCGAATGTGGCCGGCGAGTATTATTATCGAACCGACCGGAATGGCAACCGGCTGTACGTGACGGACAATTATTCCCTGTCGGCCGGCCCGGGCGGCTGGCGGATCGCGGCGGCCTCCATTCCGCCCGACGACCGTTCGGAATCGCTGTTCACGCACAGCGTCTTTGAGGGCAAGTATGAGCCCGCGAAGGGCAAGGCCGCCGGAGCGCCTCTGGTGTCCGCCGTCTACAAGGTGCTTCGCGGCGACAACCTGACCGTGAAGATATTGGCCGACATGAATGACGGCCACGTCGCGCCCGAGCAGATCACCGTGTATACGCGGTACCCGTCGCTGGCCGACACCACGCAGGAAAAGGTCAGCCAGGGCGCCATCGAGGAAAAGAAGAACGGCAAGTGGATGACGTACACCAAGTCGTATAGCGTCGTCAACGAAGGGTTCACGTTCTGGGCGACCGGCGGCGACGACAGCATGGACAAAGAGCACCAGCACACGGTGGTGGTGATCGATCCGCCATCGGTGATGAACGCCAAGTTCCGCGTCGAGTATCCCGACTACGTCAACATGGCTCCGGCGGAGTTCAGGGGCACGCAGGGCGGCCTGGCCGTCCGCGTCGGCAGCAAAGTTACCGTCACGGCCGTGACCAACAAAGACATCCAGTCCGCCTACATGACCTATGACGCCAAGGGCGTCGGCGCGATGCAGCAGGTCCAGAAGGGCGAACTGCGGGCCTGGGTGGGGACGTTCCCGGTCGGCACGGAAAACAAGGCCGCCGTCGGAACGCTGCGGATTCATCTCCGCGACACCGAGGGTTACGAGGACAACCGCCCGCAGCAGTACCTGGTGCAGGTGCAGCCGGACCTGCCGCCGACGGTGGACGTCAAGGTCCGCGGCATTGGCAGCCGCATCTCCCGGCGCGCGATCATCCCGCTGCTGGTCAACGCGAAGGACGACACCGGCATCGCCAAGGTGACCGCGCTGATCACGGTGACGCACGCGGCGCCCACGTCGCAGCCGGCATCGGCGGAGGCGGCCTCGTCGCCCGCGGGGCCGTTCGCCCCGATGGTCGTGAATATCCCGGGTCCGGACCCCGGCCACGGCCCCAAGGAATTCAAGGAAGTTCGAACGGACATCGACTTGCTGCAAGGCTTCCACGACGCCCATGATTCCGCCAAACCCGGCCTGGTTCCCGGCGACAAGGTGACCGTCATGGTGACGGTCTGCGACAACATGCCCGCCGAATTCGGCGCCCATGACGCCTCCGGGGCATTCACTCCAGGCCCCAACAAGGTCCAGAGCGCCGAGCTGGAATTCCAGGTGGTGAAGGACGAGGATCTGGCCGAGGAGTTCTACTCGCGGATGAGCACCGAGTTGCTGGACCTGATGCAGATCATCAAGACCCAGGCGGACGCCAACACGGCCACCGCGTCGGCCTCCGGGGCGGCCGACAGTTCGATCACCGCCCAGGCCAAGGGGCACCTTCTGGATTCGCAGCGGATTGAGGTTCAGGTTTCCGCGGATTCGGCCAAGGTGGTGACGGCCGTGGAGGGCGTGGACGAAGAAGAGGTCAACAATCGCATTGGAACGGTGACGGAGCGGGAAAAGGTCAGAAAGATCCTGGACCTGTACCGGGCGGCCCAAGGGGCGATCACCGCTCAGGTGGGGGCGCTCAATGCCCTGGGCCAGGTCTCCGACGCGGCCAAGTTCCGCCAGGACGCCCAGACGATCATGGCGGCCCAGCAGGATATTTCCCGGCAGTTGGAGGAGATCAAGGCCCTGTTCGAGGATAACGTGAATCAGAGGTATTTCGCCACGCAGGCGAAAATGCTTATCGATTGGTCCGTGGAGCTGCAAGGCGTTCTCGAACACATGCGGGACAAGGAAGCCAATGAGAATGACGCCCCTGTGGTTAAGCCGGATAATAAGGACCAGAAACAGCCCTGACCAAGCAGGGCCTACTCCCCAAGGGGAAGGTGAACTATGAAGAAACTGATCGCGTACATGACGTTGAGCATTGCCGTGGTCTCCACATTCGCCCTGGCCCAGACCGCCGGCAATACCCCCGAGGAGCCCGCGGTCAATCCCGAGATCGCCTCCAAGCAGGAGTTCATCAAGATCCAGTTGGGAAAGCTCATCACCAAGATGGACCAGGTGGCCGCGAAGTTGGAGAAGACCCAGCCGGACGTCGCCAAGATCCTGCGGCAGGCGGCCGACCAGGCCAAGGAAGCCAATGTCAGCGGAGACATGGAGAAGGTGATCGAGTCGTTGCAGAAAGGCCTGGCCGCCGACGCCGCCGGGACCGAGGCCGGGGTTCTGGAAGAACTCAAGAAAGTGCTCGCCATCCTGAGCGAGAACGTGCTCAAGCCCAGCGACATCGACACCGCGCAGAAGATGTCCGACCTCCTGAACAAGATGATCCCGGAACAAAAGGACCTGGCCAAGCAGAGCGAGATGACCCGCGACGCCGCCAAGATCCGACAACAGATGGACGACCTGGTCCAGCGACTCAAGGATGTGACCACCGAGCAGAAAGAACTGCTCAAGCAGTCCCAGGACCTCAAGAACGGCGATCCCGGCCTCCAGAAGCTGGCCGAAATGCGACAGGCGGTGCAGGAGCTGCTCGATAAGCAGCAGAAGCTCCGCGAGGCCGTCGATTCCGCCGAAATAGACAAGCTGGCCCTGCAAGGCGAGCAGCAGAAGAACCTGGGCGACAAGGCCGAGGATGTCGCCAAGAAACTCGATGAGGCCAAGAACAAACCGGAAATCGCCGACGCCATGAAAAAGGCCGGCGCCGACAGCAAGTCCCTCTCGGACGCCTCCCAGAGCACCTCCAAGGCCGCAAAGAGCATGAGCCAGGCCGGAGACAGCCTCAGCAAGACCGACGCCGACTCGGCCGCCAAGAAGCAGGACCAGGCCGTCTTTGACCTCAAGAAGGCCCTCGAAGCCATGGACAACGCCCTGGCCAAGGCCGGGGGAAACACGCCGGCAGGAAAGTTGGCGCAGAAGCAGAAGGACCTTCAGCAGAGGACCGACCAGATCGAGAAGGACGCCAAGGCCCTGGCCGAAAAGACCAACACCCCGACCAAGACGGACAGCCTTTCCAAGGCCTCCGACGAGATGTGCAAGGCCGCCAACGTCGAAATCGTGCG
>CAZYDC010000039.1:0-16413 GCA_964646065.1 uncultured Planctomycetaceae bacterium
GGAATTCTTGCGAACAGAAATGTGAACTCCAAACTGTTCACAACGGGTAATTATGGGGGCGCTTGTAGCGCCCGGGAAGACCGTCAGACCGGGGACCGTATACCGGAGACGGGGAAGAGAAGAGTCTTCGCCGTTACGGTCTCCCGTATCCGGTATCCGGCCTGACGGATCCGAAGGAGCGAACATAAAGTAATGACAATGCGACGGACCAGGCAACCGGCGGCGGCCAAGGACGCCGCCCGCCGGTGTGAGTGGCGGCCATAGCTGGCCACCACCAAAGGAGAATCCCTATGAAAAATTTGAGCGACAAAAATTCAAAGAGGCGAAAATTTGGGGGTCTTAAAATGCTAACATGCTTATTTACAAATAGTTATGATTTTAGGAACCTGGTAGAATGGGTTCCAATGGCTTGCAAAGACGTTCTAGTGAGCCGCCTGGACGTTCCAATGGCTTCCCAATGCCCCCAAAACAGGTTCCAATGCGTTCCAAAGTCGCCCAAAAGGCCCGTTTGTAGCGGTCCAACGAGGGTTTTTTTGAAGAATCGCCTTAGGGTGACACTGCGAACCTCATGGAAGAATCGCCTCACGGTGACACTGCAAACTTCGCTGAATAAACGTCTTATGACAAAACTACGAACTTCATTGAAGAACCGCCTTACGGCGACTTTGCGAACTTCATGGAACTATTTTCCCTCCGTCATGGTTGGCGGGCTGGCAATGTTGTTGTCAGTGGACGGGGCGCGGGCTACAATTCCGGCCATGCACGATCTCATGGAAAAGCTGGAGCGATTCGGCCATCCGCGGGTGTTGCTGGTGGGCGACTTCATTTTGGACCGCTACGTGTACGGCGACGTGGACCGGATCAACCCCGAGGCCCCGGTGCCTGTGCTTAAGGTGGTTCGATCCGAAACGCGGGTCGGCGGCGCGGGCAACGTGGCGGCCGCGGTCGGCGCGCTGGAAGGCCAGGCCCTCTGCGTGGGCGTGGTCGGCGCGGACGCGGCCGGCCGCGAGCTGCTGGAACTGCTGGCCAAGACCGGCGCGGACGTTTCGGGGCTGGTGCAACTGGCTGACCGCCCGACGGCGCTCAAGACGAGGTACGTCGGCCTGGCGCAGCACCGCAACGCGCAGCAGATGCTCCGCGTGGACGAAGAGAACGCCGAGCCGGTTTGGGCCGACGCCGAGTCGTCGCTGCTGGCGGCGGTGAGCGAGCGGCTGGCGGCGGCGGACATCGTTGTGCTGGAGGATTACAACAAGGGCGTGCTCTCGGGAGGCTTGGCGGCGCGGGTCATCACGATGGCGCGGCAGGCGGGCAAGCGCGTGGTGGTCGATCCGGCCTGCATCGCCGATTACGCCCGCTACCGCGGCGCGACCGTGCTCAAGCCCAACCGCTACGAGGCCGCGCTGGCCGGCGGAATCGAAATCCGCGACAACGAATCCCTCGCCGCCGCCGCGGAAAAACTGCTCCAGGCCGCCGACGCGCAAGCGGTCATCATCTCGCTCGATCGCGAGGGCGCCTACTGCCGCCGCCGCGGGCAGGAGGGCCGGCGAATCCCGCACCAGTATCCGCGAGAGGTCTACGACGTCACCGGCGCCGGCGACGAAACGCTGGCCGCACTGGCGGTGGCGCTGGCCGAGGGGCTCGACTACGAGCAGGCCGAGGAGCTGGCCAACGTGGCCGGCGGCTTGGAGGTCGAACAGTTCGGGTTCGTGCCCATCACGCGCGGGCAGATCGCGGCCGAGCTTCGGCGGATGATCGGGCTTCGCGGGGGCAAGGTGCTCGCGCGGGCGGCGCTGGCGCGAGAGGTGGAGCATCGCCGGGCGCGAGGCGAGACCATCGCCTTCACCAACGGCGTGTTCGACCTGCTGCACATGGGCCACGTGAATTACCTTCAGCAGGCCCGCGAGCTGGGCTCCTGCCTGATCGTCGCCATCAACTCCGACGCCAGCGTGCAGCGGCTCAAAGGCCCGACCCGGCCGGTCATCGGCCAGGAAGAGCGCGCCGGAATGCTCGCCGCCCTGGAGTGCGTGGACTACGTGACCATCTTCGACGAGGAAACGCCCATGGAGCTGCTCGAACTGCTCCGCCCCAACGTGCTGGTCAAAGGCGGCACAACGCCGGTCGTCGTCGGCAGGGAACTGGTCGAGTCCTACGGCGGGAAAGTCACGACAATGGCTCCGGTGGCCGGACTGAGCACGACGGAGATTATCAATCGCATCACGGGCGGGAACGGTAAGACCTGAAGTTGCTGGATTGAGCTTGGCCGGTCAAGCCGATTCGAGCCCAAGAGACTCCAGGATTTCCTGGATCATGGGCTTAAGTGCGGGAACGTGATCGCGAGCCGTCTCGTAAACGCGCGTTCAGTTCACCTCGAAGTAGTCGTGGACGAGGACATGGCGCATGCCCGCGATGCCCTTCCAGGGAACCTTCGGATTCCGGCCCTTGAGGGAATCGGAAAGTCGCCAGGACGCCTCACCAATAATCTGAATATGGCGGAGCAAATGAGACCTGACAAACTTATCGGCGTCGAAAGCCACTTGAGTGGCAGGCGTGTTGTCCATCACTTCCTTGATGGCTTCGAGGATGTCCCGCTACAGCGCGCGATCGTTTCTCACAGGGGGATCGCCTCCTTCAAGGCCTGGTCGCGGAACCGTTCGCGCATGGCTTCCTCGTCAATGACATCGACCCGGATGCCCAGCAGTTCGCGCAAGTCCATGACCAAACCGCCGTGGTCCAACAGGGATCGGCCCCGATCGAATCGAACGATCAGGTCGAGGTCAGAATTTTCGGTCGCCTCGCCGCGCGCCACCGAACCGAAGATGCGCACGTCGTGGGCGCCATACCGCCTGGCGATATCCAGAATGGCGTCTCGTTTGCGGCGAATGTCTTCTTGCGTAATCATGGTTGCACCATTGCCTGCCTGCAAGGCCTAACATACAATCATAGAGTGGTTTGGGTCAAGCCTGTTGGCAGCGGGCTTTCCGACAGATTGGAGCCGCCTCATCATGTCCGACAAAGCCGTCTTCTTGGACCGCGACAACACGATCATCGACGATCCGGGGTACATCGGCGACCCGTCGCTGGTGCGGCTGCTGCCGGGCGTGGAGCAGGCGATCAAGAGCCTCCAGGCCGCCGGGTACAAGATCGTCGTGGTGACCAACCAGTCGGGCATCGCCCGCGGCCTGCTGACCGAGGCGATGCTGGAGCGAATTCACGACGAACTGCGGCGGCAACTGGCGGTCAAGGAAGCCTACCTCGACGCGATCTACTACTGCCCGTATCACCCGGAGGGCACCGTGGAAGGCTACGCGATCGACAGCGGACTGCGGAAACCGCGCCCCGGAATGCTGCTCAAGGCGGCCGGCGAAATGGACCTGGAGTTGGCCGGCAGTTGGATGGTCGGCGACAGCCCGCGCGACATCGAGGCCGGACAGCGGGCCGGATGCCGAACCATCCGCGTACGCACGCGGCAGACCGCGCCCAAACAACAGATGGACCAGGAGGACGAAGGCGTCCAGGCCGACTTCACCGTCCGCAACCTGGCCGAGGCGGCCAAGATCATCCTGCGCGGCGACGAGCAACATGCCGAGCCGGCGCAAGCGGTCGAACCGGTGCAACCGGCCGACGGTTCGCCGGCGGAACGACCGCCCGCAGATCGCCTGACGGCAGGCACAACGACCGCTGGCACGCCGGCGGCGGACGCGCCGGCGACGGCTGACAGCCAAATGTCCCCGGCGGATCGGCCCGCCAAGCTGACGGATGATGTCGATTTCTTGAGCGACCTGGAGATTCACCGCCAAAGTCTGCGGCTGTTGCGGAAGATCGTCCAGGAGGATCGGCGTCCGCCGGCCTCGGCGAGGTTCTTCATGGGGCTGACCTTTGCCGCCGCCATCGGCGCGCTAGCCGTGGGAATCTTCCGGGCCGCGGTCGGCAGGCCGTTGGAGGAGGCCGGACTGTGGATGCTGGCGTCCGTCTGCCTCAGTGCGCTGTCCGTCACGGTTTACCTGATGAATCGCGACAAACGGGATTCGTGACGGCGGCCCAACTGGGGCGCCTGATTGCACAGCCGATCAGCACGCCACGCACGAGGTTTGTGCAACGGTTGGGTCGGAGAGGCAACCCAAGCGGCCAGATTCCCTCGAAAATGGGCTGTTTTGCTGATTTTAGGAGCATATAGTTATGGCATGACGTTTGCTGTGCATGTTCCCGTGCGGTCAGTCCGCGTCGCCGCCGGGTGACTTGTTAAACACCGGCAACAAACATAGACTTACAAAGGGTTCCAAGAAACGGTCCAAATTTAGAGGAACGAACATGAACATGACAAGAGTGTTGACTCCGTCGCCGGCCCTGGCCTTCTGCATGGCGTGCCTGTGCGTGCCGGCATTGTGGGTTCAACCCGCCGCGGCCCAGACCCCCGCCGCCGCGGCGATGGGCTCCGTGCCCGCCCAGAATGACGCCATGGACGCCGCCCACGTCGCCAAGGCGCAGCAGCTCATCAACGGCGGCATCAAATTCCTGCTGGAATCGCGTGAGAAAGACGGCGGCTGGGCCTTGGGCAAGGGCGTGCTGGCGCGCGGTTTCCGCCCCGCCGCCACGGCGCTGGCCTTGAAGGCGCTGGTGCAGCATCCCGATTTCGGGCCCAAGTCGGATATCGTCCAGCAGGGCTTCAAGTTCATGCTGACCTTCAAGCAGAAGGACGGGAGCATCTGCGAACCCCGCGAGGGCGTGAACAATTATACGACCTCGCTGGCGGTGATGGCCCTGGTGGCCAGCGGCGACCCGCAATACAAGGCGGACATCGACGACGCCATAAAATACCTGCGGGGCGTCCAGATCGTACCCGGAAGCAAGAAGCCCGGCCTGCTGGGCGGAAAAGTCAGCGACGACGATCCCCGCGTGGGCGGCGTGAACTACGGCGCTACGGGGCAGCCGGACCTGTCCAACCTGGGCATGTGGATGGACGCGATGCACGACGCGGGCGTGAAGCCCGACGACCCGGCCATGCAGCGGGCGCTGGACTTCGTCACGCGGCTCCAGAACCGCAGCGAGTCCAACAAGCAGAAATTCGCCGTCGAGGGCAGCAACGACGGAGGGTTCGTTTACAGCCTCGAATCCTCCAAGGCCGACAAGGGTCCGGAGGGCAAAGGACTGCGAAGCTACGGGACCATGACCTACGACGGTTTCAAGAGCATGCTCTACGCGGGCGTGTCCAAGAAGGACCCTCGCGTCCAGGCCGCCTTCGGTTGGATCCGCCAGTACTGGCGGCTGGACAGCAACCCCAACATGCCGCAGGCCCAGAGCCTTCAGGGCCTGTACTATTATTACACCCTGTTCGCCAAGGCGCTGCGGGCCTGGGACGAAAACGAAATCAAGGACGCCGAGGGAAAGAGCCACAACTGGCGGCAGGAACTGGTAGACGCCCTGGCCGGCAGAGCCCTGAAGAACGGCTCATGGGTCAATAAAGACGCGGAGCGATGGGAAGAGGGTTCGCCCATGCTGGCGACGGCCTACTCCATCATGGCCCTGGAAGAAACGCTCAAGAAATAAGCTCCGCGAACACCCAAAAAAAATAGCGCCATACTCCCGCCCGCCGTGGGCGGACAGGAGTACGGCGCCGTGCGAGCGGGCCAGCCGATCTCCGGCCCGAGCCTGCTCGCACCGTCAAACCATCGCCTACTTCTTGCCTTTGCCGGCCTTGTTCTGCTTGGGCTTCTTGACATTCTTCTTCTGAGCGTTGTTGCCTTTGGCCATCTGAGTCACCTTCACCTTTCAAAAGGGGTTTATGAATTCAGCCACATTCTAGGCCATTGCCTCGTGGCTTTCATCCTGAATCGTTTGCGTCACCGCACGGGTGACGCGGTGCATCACTTGCCTCAGGTCGAGCCTGTGCCTTTGACCTCGAACTTAATGGTGCCATCGGCCAGGTGCAAGGCCTTCTCCGCCGCCTTGCCCATGTTGTCCCAGACGGCCGGACCGTTGTAGGCCAGTTGCCCGGCGGCGTCCACGAGCATGACGGTCGGCACCGACTCGACGCCCCACACGTTTTTCGTGCCGGTCGTGACGTCGTAAACCACCGGCGCCGTCTGCGGGTGGTCGGCGTAGAACTTCTTCACCGAATCCTTGTCGTCGTCGAGGTTCACCAGCACGCTGTTGACGCCTTGCGTCGCCATCGTCTTCACGACGCCGGGCATATCCTTCTGGGCCTGAGCGCTGAAGGGGCAGGTCGTATCGACAAAAACAATCAGCAGGCCGGACGTACCCTTATACTCACCCAGCGCCTTGGCAGTCCCGCTCAGGTCCGGCAGGAGAGTCTTTCCCAGCAGCAGCGCCGCGTCAATCGTCTTCTGGCCGAACAGCGGGGCGTCAGATCCCGGATCGGAATTTTCGCCGGCCAGCACGTCGCTCCATTCCCTCAGTCTTGCCGTCGCGGGCAACTGGCCGCGGAAGCGGACGCGGCCGAACTTGCTCACCAGCATGTACTGCGGGGTCGCACCGGCCGCGAACGCCGCGGCGATGGCGCCGTCCGTGTCGCGAACCACCAGGAAGGACGGTTTGCTCTTGGCGTAAAACTCATCGACGGCCTTGGAGTCCTTGCCTTGCTCCACGCGAACCATTCGCAGGCCCGGGATCGCCTTGTTCCGGTCCAGCGTGGTCATCTCGGCCAGGCCGCTGGCGCTCAACTCGCAGCCGACCTCGCCGAACTGGAGCAAGGCCACCTGGCCGCTGAGCCCGTTGTCATGGAGAAATTTCGCCTGGGTGTCCAACTGGGAGTCAGCGGCTTGGGGGGCCGGCGTCGAGCGGCACCCGCCCGCGACGACCAGTCCAAACAGCAGGATTCCCGTAACAACGACCGATGATGTGCGGTTCATGCTCATGTTCATTCTCGCGAGTATAACATCCAATTCAAATTGCTCCATCGAAAAAAGGCTGCGTCCAGGCCATGGTCGAGCCCTGCCCGTAAACGGCGAAGCGGACGTACGGCCCAGCCGCCTTGGACAGGTCGAAGCTCATGCAGGGGCCTTTGACATAATCCAACCGCACGCCTCCGCAGCCGATGGCCCGGATCTCCTGCGCGTCGGGCGTCTCGACGACGATGCGGCCCGGCTCCCTGCGGATGTCCAAGATCGTCTGGCCGCTGGAGCAGTAGAAGTTGCCCGCCCGCAAGGCCGACAGGATCGCCGGGGCCGTGCGCTCACGCGCGCGAACCGACAGGAAGGCGTTGCCGATATCCGCGGCGTTGTGCGAATCGTCGCTGGCCAGGCCCAGCACTCGCCGGCCCTTCATCAGCAGGTAATCCCACTTGTCGCTGGAGATCGCGTACCCGTCCAGCCGCTCGATCACCTGGTTGTACACCTCGATGCCGTCGTAATTCCGCCGCGCCTCCAACTGCTCGCGGCGATAGTGCGGCACCAGTTGCCAGTTCGGATGGTTCAGCACGACCATCGCGTCTTTGTCCGACAGGAAATCCAAGAGCTGCCCCTGGTCCGAAATCTCGATGCACCGCCGAACCACCGCCTGGTCAAGGCTGTACACGCCCGTGTGCTCGCCGACGGGCGAGTTCCATTCCAGCCCCGGAATCCAGATCATCCGCATGTCCTGGAACACGCTGAAATTCATGTGGTCGCTCAAGGCCAGGAAGTCGTAGCCGGCCCGCACATAGCGATTCCAGACATCCTCCACCCGCAGCGTTCCGCAGCCGCTGGCCGGCGAGGTGTGCGCGTGCAGATTGCCCTTGAGCCACTGCCCGCTTCGTTCCGCGTAAGGATTCGACCAATTCACTGAATTACTCATAAGACTCCAATAAAGTTTCTTAGAACGCTCAAAAGAAAGAGTTCACCGCGGAGTTCGCAAAGAACGCAAAGGTAAGACTAAATACACATTCTTATTTCTGTCTTCTCTCTGCGTTCTCTGCGAACTCTGCGGTTAATTTTCTTATTTGGCGTTCGCAAGGACCTTCGCGAGTTCCTCGCGACCTTCAGTCACGTCCATTTCGATCGTCAGTTGCCACAGCGGCAATGCGAACTGAGTCGGGCCGATTTTAACATAGTCCTTCTGCGTTGTGACGGCCAATTGCGCCTCCGCCTGGCCGGCCATCGCGGACAATTCCTCCAACAGTTGCGGCGAGTATTCGCAGTGGTCCTCCAGGATGCACTGGCCCACGATGCGGGCGCCCAGTTCCGAAAGCGTGTGCAGGAAACTCCGGGGGCTGCCGATGCCGCAGAAGGCGAAGACCTTTCTGCCCGCCAGTGCCGAGGGGGCCAAGCGTTGCCCCGCGCCGTCGACGGCGGCCACGGGCTTGTGCGCCGCCCGGACGATCACCGCCCTGGGCGCCAGTCGCGAGAGCTTGTTTCGCAGAACGTCCAGCTCTTTGCGATTCACCGCGTCGCTTCGAGTGATGACGACGGCGTCCGCGTCGGCCAGCGCGGAGGCCGGCTCGCGCAGCAGGCCTCTCGGCAGGCAATAGCCCAGCCCGAACGGGTCGGCCGCGTCGATCAATACGATGTCCACGTCCCGCCGCAACCGTCGATGCTGGAAACCGTCGTCCAGGACAATCACGTCCGCGCCGGCCGCGACGGCCTGCGCAGCCCCGGCGACGCGGTCGGCATGGACGATCACGATCGCGCCGGTGAGTTGTTTGAGCAGTTCGGCCTCGTCGCTCCTGCCCCCCGTCGCCTTGTACCCGCGAAGGACGATTCCCGCTCGCCGGCCGGCGGATTGCAGTTCCAGCGCGATCCAGGCGACCATCGGAGTCTTGCCCGTGCCGCCGGTGGTGATGTTGCCCACGGAGATCACGGGCTTGCCCGCCGGCATCGAAGGCAGCACCCCTTTGCGATACGCCCACCGCCGCAGGCGCATCAGGGCAGCATAGGACAGGCTTGGCGGATAGAGCGACGCCCGCACCAAAGACCACAGCGGGGTCCGCCAGGCGTCTTCGCATCGCAGAATGTCGATCCACATTCGCCGATCCATCGCGACGTATCCTACATGCGCCCGTGGAGAAACGAAAGGCTCGTGTGACGCGGGCAAGATGTCCGCTTCACGAATGCCTCCGATTTTATCTGACCCCTTGTCACGCGGCGGGAAATGAAGTATATTCTCTGGGTTCTTTTGGCAATGACGCTCGCACAAGAAACAGCCCCGCCTGGGCATTAAGGAATGAAAGACCCATGACCTGCGATTGCAACAACGAACGAGTGCATCTGTTCACCAGCGAATCCGTCACCAAGGGCCACCCGGACAAGGTCGCCGACCAGATCAGCGACGCCATCCTGGACAGCCTGCTTCGCGAAGACCCCCACGCCCGAGTCGCCTGCGAAACGCTCGTGACCACCGGGCTGGTCGTGCTGGCCGGCGAAGTCACCGTCCATACCCTCGGGGCCGAAAAGGCCCTTCTGAAGGCCGAGGACACCGTCCGCGACGTGATCCGCTCCATCGGGTACAACGAGGCCGCCGGCGGATTCGACTACCGCTCGTGCGCGGTGCTCAAGACCCTGCACGGACAGAGCGAGAACATCGCCCGCGGTGTCAACACGGCCAAGCAGAAAGAGCAAGGCGCCGGAGACCAGGGCCTGATGTTCGGCTTCGCCTGCGACGAGACCTGCGAGTTCATGCCCATGCCGATCCAGTTGGCCCACCGCCTGACCGCGAACCTCAGCGCGGCCCGCGAGAGCGGCAAGATCCCCTGGCTGCGCCCCGACGGCAAGAGCCAGGTCACCGTCCGCTACGTCAACAACGTCCCGGATCGCATCGAGACCATCGTGCTTTCCACGCAGCACACCGAGGACGCCGTCGATCCCAAGACCGACATGATGTCGGCCAAGGCCAAGGACGAAATCATCCGCAAGGTCATCAAGCCGGTGGTCATGGACGAGGCCCCGCACATGTGGCACAACGACATCACGTTCCACATCAACCCGACGGGCAAGTTCGTGATCGGCGGACCGCACGGCGATTCCGGGCTGACCGGGCGGAAGATCATCGTGGACACCTACGGCGGCCGCGGACGCCACGGCGGCGGCGCCTTCAGCGGAAAAGACCCCTCCAAGGTGGACCGCTCCGCGACGTACATGGCCCGCTACGTGGCCAAGAACATCGTGGCGGCCGGCCTGGCCAAGTGCGCGGAGGTGCAGTTGTCCTATGCCATCGGCGTGGCCGAGCCCATCAGCGTGCTGGTGGATTGCAGCGGCACGGCCATGGTCAGCGAGGAGATGATCGCCAAGGCCGTGCAGGACCTCTTCCCGCTCAAGCCTCGCGAGATCATCGCGCACCTGAAACTTCTGCGCCCGATCTACCTCGACACCGCGCACGACGGACACTTCGGCCGCGTCGGACCCAATTTCACCTGGGAACGCATCGACATGGTCAAGGCCCTGCGCAAGGCGTGCAAGGTCTGAAACGTGGCATGGGCGTCTCGCCCATGCGAACACTTGCAAAGACAGGGCCAAGATGGCCCTGAGACTCCCGCCACGGCGGGCTACACCGGACGGCGTTTTTCCCGCATTGGAGCAAGGTGACGACATGACCGCTTTGATTACCGGCGGAGCCGGGTTTATCGGTTCGCATCTGGCCGAGGCGATCCTGGCCTCGGGGCAGCGCGTCGTCATCGTCGATGACCTGTCCACCGGATCGCTGGACAACCTGCGCAACATCCTGGGCAACCCCAAACTCCAGTTCGTCCGCGACAACGTCCGCAACGTGCAGACCATGACCACCCTGGTGGACCACTGCGACGTGATCTACCACCTGGCCGCCGCCGTCGGCGTGCAGCTCATCGTCGATCGCCCGGTGCATACCATCGAGACCAATATTCACGGTTCGGAGGTTATGCTCGACCTGGCCAACAAGTTCGGCCGCAAGATCGTCGTCGCCTCCACCAGCGAGGTCTACGGAAAAAACACCAAGGTTCCCTTCAGCGAGGACGACGACACGACGCTGGGCTCGACCCGATTCACCCGCTGGGCCTACGCGTGCAGCAAAATGGTCGACGAGTTCCTGGCCCTGGCCTACCAGGAGCAATACGGCCTAGCGGCCATCGTGTGCCGTTTCTTCAACACGGTGGGCCCCAGGCAGACGGGAATGTACGGCATGGTCGTCCCCCGGTTCGTGCAGCGGGCGCTGGCCGGACAACCGCTGGACATCTACGGCACCGGAAAGCAGAGCCGCTGCTTCTGCAACGTCAGCGACGTGGTGTCGGCCGTCATCAAGCTGACCGATTGCCCCCAGGCCGTCGGACAGGTCATCAACGTCGGCAGCAGTGAGTCGATCACCATCGAAGACCTGGCCGACCTGGTCGTTCGCATGACCGGCTCGCGGAGCCAAAAGCGATATCTCAGCTACGAACAGGCCTACGGCAGGCCCTTCGACGACATGTTGGTCCGCGTGCCGGACCTGACGAAGGTTCATCGGTTGATAGGCTTTGAGCCAAAGCGTACGCTGGAGCAGACGCTGGCGCAGATCATTGAATTCGAGAAAGCCGCCAAAGCGATAGGATAGACAAACATGGCTAAATACCTTGTCACCGGCGGGGCCGGTTTCATCGGGTGCAACCTGGCTCGGTACATCCTGGGCCGGGGGCACGACGTGGTCGTGCTGGACAACTTCGCCACCGGAAAGCGCGAGAACCTCGCCGACATCGCCCGCCAGATCAAGCTCGTCGAGGGCGACGTGCGCGACCGCAAGGCCTGCGACAAAGCCGTCGCCGGGTGTAAAGCCATCTTCCACGAGGCCGCGCTGGGCTCGGTGCCGCGAAGCGTCGAGGATCCCGTCACCAGCCACGACGTGAATGTCAACGGCACGATCAACATGCTCGAGGCCGCCCGCGCCGCCGGGATCAAGCGGTTCATTTTCGCCGCCTCCTCCAGCGCCTACGGAAACCAGAAGGAATCCCCCAAGCACGAGAAAATGGCCCCCGAGCCGATCAGCCCCTACGCCTCCAGCAAGATCGCCTGCGAAGCCTACCTCCGCGCGTACGCGGCCGCCTTCGACATGGAAACGCTCTGCCTGCGGTACTTCAACGTCTTCGGGCCATACCAGGACCCCAACGGCGCCTACGCGGCCGTCATCCCCGCGTTCGTCAGCCGAATCCTCAAGGGCGAGCGCCCGATCGTCTTCGGCGACGGACAGCAGACCCGCGATTTCTGCTTCATCCAGAACGTCTGCAACGCCAACTGGCTGGCCGCCAAGGCGGCGGGCGAAGTGTGCAAGGGCCAAGCCGTCAACATCGCCTGTCACGAACGGACCAGCCTCAATCAAATCCTCGCCAAGCTCAACAAACTCCTGGGCGCCGACGTCAAGGCCATCTACAAACCCGTCCGCAAAGGCGACGTGAAGCACTCGCTGGCCGACATCTCGCTGGCCAAGTCCACCATCGGCTATCGCCCCACCGTTTTCTTCGAGGACGGCCTGGAACGCGCGATCACCTGGTACCGCGAGAACCTTGGCTGATTGGTTGACTCGTTAATTCGTTGATCGGTTTGGCGTCTTTGGGGCACAAAATACTCCCGTTTCGCCGTGTGGTTTATGGACGGACCTTGCGCCGCAACATCCGGTCTTTTCGGCGCGATAGCGTCCGTGAACAAGGAGCGTGGAGAATGAGAACGTGGCGAACGGTGACAGCGGCGGCGATGGCGGCTTGCCTGTGCGCGGCGATCTTGCCCGGGCAGACGGCGACGTCATCGCCGGCGATCCCCGATGGGTGGGTTTCCCTCGATATCGGACGGGGCACATACAAAGAGTTTTTCGCCGCCTGCGAACTCAGCCCGGAACAACAAAAGAAAATTCTGAATCTTGTGGCGGCGAATAACGACCTCGTGAAAGAGTTCAACCAGGCCATTCTCCCGGTCGCACTGAGAATCAACAAGGCCGCCGCCGCCAAGGACGAAACAACGAGATCCGAGGCCATGCAGGAGAACATGCGGATCTGCCGGGAATACGGGCCGAAGATGCAAAAGAGCGAGTCCGCAATGAACGACGGCATCCTGGCCGTCATGTCCAATCAACAGAAAGTGCGGTGGCGAACCTATTGCGTTCTGCGGGGCATCAAGTTGGAGTATTCGCCCGCGAACCTGACGGACAAACAGTGGGACCAGGTCATGGACGCCTGCGAACCGCTGGCCAAAGATTTCTCAACGCCCCAGGTTCAAGTGGAGGCAAAGCTCAAGGCCAAAATGGTGGATGTCCTGACTGTTCAACAGAAGGCCAAGTTCTGGCTGGCCAAGGCGCCTTACGCGGACATGGCGAAAGTCTGCAACCTTACCGAGGAACAAATTCAAAAGATCGTGAAGATCGAGGACAACCACTGGCGGCAATTGCCGGCTTACCTGGAAAAGGGAGAAACCGAAATCGCCCAGTTGAAGCAAGCCTCCGATCGCGCCACCAGCAGCGGCGATCAGGAAACCGCCGTCGGGCTTAACCGCCAATGGGCGCTCAAGTGGGATATCCTTCACAACACCTATCGCCTGCCCAGCCCGAACTACTCCTGTGAGGAAGTGCTGGCGGTTCTAACCGAAAAGCAGAAGGCGGCCTGGCGCGAACACGTCAAAGCAATGCCGGGCAGTGACGTCTATAAGAAGCTGGTGGGCGGCAGTTAGCTGGCTGGTCGGCGTCTCCAGTTTCGTGGCATGGGCGTCCCGCCCATGAGTCTCACGGGCATCTTGCCCGTGTCTTTGTAGTTGTTGTGCGAAAAAGAAAAAGAAGAAACAACGCACCATGGGCAGGATACCCATGGGACTCACGGCCAAGATGGCCATGCTACACCGATCACTTGGCCATTACGCCACGTCTTGCGTAAATTTCGGTGGGGCGCACCGGGACGGCCTCGCCGCCTAGCGATCGGATAACCGCGTTGACCCGCATGGACGTCTCGTAGCTTAGTTTGCCCGCCTGGACCGTTTTTTGCAGATAGGGCACAATGCCCGGCCCCATGGCCGCGAGCTTCTTCGCGGCGTCGTCGATCTGCGACTGATCCTTCTCGCCCAGTCGGGCGACCAGCGGGTTGACCTCGCCGTTAATGATCGCCTCCAGACGCGAATTCACCTCCAAACTTTGTTTGTGCGAGTTCAGTTTCTCCAGCAGCGTGGGAATGATCTCCAGCCCCATGTCCGTGAGCTGCTTCTGCCCGTCCTCGCGCGTCTTGTAATTCTCCGCGTCCATTTGAGTGATAAGCTGGTTCACCTTGATGAGCGTCGCCGCCGGCAAAGTGGTCAGCTGCGAGGTCGGCATGGCGGGCTGACTGGCCGGTTGCGTAGCCGGGATGTCTGCCATAGCGCCGAACCGGACTTGCGGCATGGCCGGCTGACTGGTCGGTTGCGTAGCCGGGATGTCGGCCCGATCGCCGGCCACAAGCATTGGCGGGGTTTCCTGTGTGGTGGGCTCCGCCGGGGCCGTGGCCGGCTGGATGGTGACTCGCACGCCGTTTTGAGCGCCGACCTGCGCGGGGGCGGCTGAGGCGCCCAGGGCCACCAGCATCACGGCCGCCGCCTTGCCCAGAAACGCGGGCATGATGAGCTTGTCCACCTTCGTGTTGGCGACGATGGCCTGGAGCTGCGAGGCCGGCACCAGGTTGAGTATCGAAGCCTCCTCGCGCGTCAGCACCAGGCCGATGACCTCGGCCGCCGCCGCGCGCCGCTCCAGCAGCGTCGCCTTGAAGGCCGGATCGACCGACGCCTTCTTGACCAGCACTTCGATGCCGCGCGGAATCGCCCCCAGCCCCCTGCCGCTGCCTGGCGGCCTGCCGCCGACGATGGTCATTCGCACGGCCGGCTGCTCCCGGTCCCGCGCTCGCAAAAAGGCTTCGTCGCGATCTTGGCTGTTCATAGTGTCTCCTTGCGATATCACTCCGCTACCCGTCATTTGAAGGGTGCCATGCCCAAGTCTGCGCGGGCATGTCCTCTCTGCGTCCACATGCCCGCGCAGACTTGGGCATGGCACCCTTGGTTCATCACTTCATGCGTAACAGGGCATTGCCCTATTAGACGCACGACCGGGCGAAAAGATCAACAGTTGTCCATATTGGTCTCGGGCCATTCTTCCGATACACTACCAGACGATGAAACGCCTGCTTGACATTATTCTGTCCCTCCTGGCCCTGCTGGTGCTGGGGCTACCGATGCTGCTGGTCGCGCTGGCGGTGCGGCTGGACTCGCGCGGGCCTGCGCTGTTCCGCCAGCGCCGCGCGGGATGGCGAAGCCGCCCTTTCACCATGCTCAAGTTCCGCACCATGCGCCTGGAGAGCGACCCGTATGGCGACTCGCCGCACGGCGCGGACGACGCCCGCCTGACGCGAACGGGCAAGTTCCTCCGCCGCTGGAGCCTGGACGAGCTGCCCCAACTGCTCAACGTGCTGGCCGGCCAGATGAGCCTGGTCGGCCCGCGCCCGCTCTACGAGCGCCAGGCCGCCCAATGGGACGACCGCCAGCGCCGCCGCCTGAACGTGCGCCCCGGCCTGACCGGATACGCCCAGACCAGCGGACGAGGCGAGCTGACCATCGAGGACAAAATCGAACTGGACCTGTATTATGTAGAGCATCGAAGCCTATGGTTTGATATAAAGATTCTGGCGCGGACACTGGGCGTCCTGGGACGCTCAAGCGAGATCTATGAACGCAGGTACAGCCGCGACAAGCAGCGCGAGTCTGAGAAGTAAACGGTTGACTTGTTAACTGGTTAACTGGTTGACTGGGCAAGGACCGGATTGCGAGCCAACCAGTTAACGAGTCAACGAATTAACCAGTTAACGAGTTAATGAACCAACCGTATGTCCATAGACGATTTCAATATCATGTTCACCTGTGCGGGGCGCCGCGTGGCCTTGCTCCAGGCGTTCCGCGCCGCCATGTCGGAGGTGGGCGCCAAGGGCAAGATCATCGCCACGGACGTCACGCGCGCCTCTCCGGCGTATCACAAGGCCGACATCGGGCTGATCCTTCCGTTGGTCGCCCAGGATCGCTATATCCCCGAGTTGCTGGAGCACGTCCGGAAGCACCGCGTCAAGCTGCTGGTGCCCACCACCGACCGCGACCTGCCCGCCCTGGCGCAGGGCCGGGCGGAGTTCGAGCGCGTCGGTTGCACCGTGCTGATCGGCTCGGAGCAGGCGATCAGCCTTTGCCGCAACAAGGACCGCACCAACGATTTTCTCGCCCGCATCGGCCTGCCGTCGATCAAGACGCTGGGCTTGCCGGAATTCCTGGACCAGCCGTTCTACCCGTGCTTCATCAAGCCGGTTCGCGGCTCGGCGGGCGTGGGTTCGGCCGTGCTGCAAAACGAAAAAGAGCTGCGCGACCACGTGATGAATTACGGCGACCGGATGATCGTGCAGGAATACCTCAGCGGCCAGGAATACACCGTGGACGTGTATCGCAGCCGCGACGGCCAGGTGCGCTCAGTGGTGCCGCGGCAGCGCCTGGTGGTGCGGGCGGG
>CAZYDC010000040.1:0-16399 GCA_964646065.1 uncultured Planctomycetaceae bacterium
CACATTTTTGTACATTGCAGTCAGGATTTGCCTTAAAATAAGGGGGTTGCTGAGATAGTCACTACTTGTTCCGCTGGTAAAATAAAGGTTAAATCTTGTATACTACGCGTCTTAAATGCATATATCGAAAATTGGGCGTTCCACCCGCCCCGGCGGGTCGAATGCCCGCTTTTGGGTTTAGTCGCTGAGGCAACAGAGAAACTGAGGAACGGCAAAGAAAGACGGATGAATTAGCGGGATGAAGTGCGGTTGCATCCGGTTCTTGCGCACGCAGGATGGGGATGCCGAAGATCTTCCTCTGTGGGCACGGCGTGGCTAAGCCAATCAAAGCGTGAACCTGATGGAAAACGTAACCGTTAGAAGGCTCTTCGCCGTTCAATACGATCAGCCACGGGTTGCCCGTCTTCGGGCTACCCGTGGATGGCAGCGCAGGCAATCCTACCCGCCGCGGCGGGTTGAATAATCGTCATCAGCGGATATGTCGGGGGCCTTGCGGCAGACTATTGAACCCCTACGGGGTACATCAAAAACGACCTGAACCCACGGGTAGCCCGAAGACGGGCAACCCGTGGCTCATTTTATTGAAGACGAAAAATCAATCCGATTACAACACCCCGATGTGCCATTCTTACACTCCCATCGGGTGAAATATCCTTCCGCCGGATGAGCCCAAAGCATGCCTCCCACGAATGAACCCAAAGAGTTTTATCTGTTTGCTTCCTGGCTCTTTGCTTTTCTCAGTCCCTCTGCGTCCTCAGCGACTAACATAGGATCACGCACGAATTCAGATTCTTTGGAGTTTTTTTCTTGAACCGTGCGTAATTCATGCTATAAAAATCAATTAGACGGGCCGCGGGCGGACCGCCGATCCAACTCAGATGTGCAGCGCGCAACTCTGAAGGAGAACGGGCATGAAAAGGGCATTGGTCCTGGCGGCTGCGTTGTTCCTGACGGCATCGATAGGCCGGGCGTCTATCCTGGAAGCTTGGTGTACGTACGTTACCTCCGGTAGTCCGCAAGCCGGCGACGGGTTCTCGCATCCGTTGCCTGCCGGCGAGACGGCTCCCATGCAATCCGACGTTGGGAACTTATATACCATCCAAGTCTGGATGGAGATCGTTCCTGACCCCAGTCTGGGCGAAACCACAGCTTCGATCGCCGGGGGCGGTCTCCAGAGTGCGGCCGCGTCGATTGTGACCCTGCACGGACAATTTGTGACCGAGCCGAATGCAGAGTATTCCGACCCGATCGATTATCCGACTGTTGTTGATGACGATTTTCCGAACATCGGCGTTAACGGGCTCAATTTCCTCCGGGTTGACGCCGCGCGGCAGGCTCCCAATGGGTATTCCGACATCGCTCAAAGCCTCGACGCGCTCCAGGCCACCGGCGCCAATAGGGGCGGCCCTACCGCTGCCGTAAGGGCCTGCGCCCTCAATTCGCCTTTCCTGTTTTGCGCGGAAAACTGGGTCCTGGAACAGTGGGCTTTCACCGACCTGCGCCTAGAAATCGACCCAAGCTCCTGTCATTGGGACTCAACCGTTATCAACCAGGAAGACTACTTCAGCCAGATCCAAACAGGCACCATGATTAACGGAGTTTTTGAACCCGGCGTCGATTTTATGTGGGTTCCCGAGCCGGCGACGCTGACCCTGCTGGCCTTGGGCGCGGCGGCGACGCTGCTGCGCCGAGGAAACAAGGGAATTGCACATTGTAAATTGCACATTGAAGATTGAACGGCGAAGAAAAGGCACCCGGATTCGTCACTTAACTCTTACCGGAGCGATATCTCGCGCGAACCGTGCCAGGTAGGCGGGGGTAGCGGCCAGGCCGCCCCAACCGGCGGGGTCGTGGTTGGCCTCGAAGATTTTCCGCAGCGTGTCGTCGTAGGGCGCCAGCGCCGGCCACAACGCACCGGGCGATTTGGCCCACCGGGCATCCGGCGGCCCGCCGTCGATCCGCCCGAACTTCGCGCCTTGCACTTCCTTGTTCCACATGTAGTCGCGGTTGGTGGCGATCAGGCGGTCGATGTCCGCCTTGGTGAACACCATGCCGTGCTCGTACGCCGTCACGATGCTTTCCACGTCCACGGAGTAATATCCGCCGTTGGGGTGTACGCCGACCCAGTGCATGGGCTGGCCGCCCGGCTTGAGGTCCCAAGGCCCGCCGATGTCCCAATAATTCCACACGAAATACTTGCCGCCCTGGCTGGCCCTCATGCGGGACTTCATCACGCGCCACCACTTCTGGACCCGGTCCTTGTAAACGGCCTTGCCGGTCACGTCGTGCATGGCGACCAGCCACTCGGCCACGAGGTTTTGCTTATTGTCCGGCAGCGAAAAACCGTCGGTCTTCCTTCGCTCGTACCCGTCGGTCCACTGGCCGGTTTTCTGGTCGATGCCGAACGGCGGCACCACCCACAGGCCGCCCTCCTTGGTCTGCCGCCACGCGCCGCGAGAATCCCATTTGTCGAAGACCTGCTCGGAAAGTTTGACGTACGCGCGGGCCTTGTCGCCGTACCTGGCCGTCAGCGCGGGCGACTTGAGAATCTCCCCGGCCATCAGCACCATCGGGCGCAGCGCCATCGCCTCGCCCAAAATGTTGTCGGTATACCAGTCCTTGCCGAACGAGCCGGTGCTCGTGCCGCCCTCCTTCGGCCAGCCGATGTACCCGTCAGGCTCCTTGATGCCCCGCTTGACCACCGAGTCGGACCAGTCGATGAGCCGGTCGATCCACTTGGTATCGCCGGTGGCCTGGTAGCCGTAGTAGTACCCGTTGAGGAACGGGCTGACCAGCCAGCCGATCTCCTCGCCCATTTCGCGGTCGCAGTAGCGGTTGCGGGAATCGCCCGTGATGTTCTTCTCCCACCGGGCGAGCCACTCTCTGGCCAAATCCGCGTCCATCGGCGTGGCAGGCGCTGCTTTCGCCGCCGGTTGCGTCTGGGGATCCGCACCCAGCGCGGAACACCCGGCCCAGGGCAACAAAAACAAGAACGCCGCGGCGATCCAGTTGCGAAGCAACATTTGTTCTCCTTGCGTTATCTGGGTGCCATGCCCAAGTCCGCGCGGGCATGTCTTCGCAGTTTCTTCTTTTGTGGTACAGCCGTGGGCGGCTGCACCACAGAAACAGCATGAAACGGCCAAGACATGCCCGCGCGGACTTGGGCATGGCACCCGTCAATTCAGGATTGCCAGAGCACTACGTGAGTTTTTTCATCACCCAGGCCATGTTCTCGCCGAGCACCTGCATGGTGCGCATTCCTTCGGCGTCCTGGGCGACCTCGCCCTTTTCCCTGCCGAAGGCCATGTTCCAATAGCAGGAGCCCGGCACGACCATCTGGGCGATGAGGAAGAAATGGTTCAGCGAGTCGAAGGCGTGGATTTCGCCGCCGCGCCGAACGGCCACCACGGCGGCGCCGACCTTTCGGCGGAACATGTCGCCGTTGGCCTTACTGACCAGGCAGGCGCGGTCGATGAGGCACTTGATCTCCGGCGTCACGTCGGAAACGTAGGTCGGCGAGGCCAGGATGATGCCGTCGGCCTCGACCATTTTCGCGATGCACTCGTTGGCGATGTCGTCGGCGGCACAGCGGCCGCTCTTGGTTTCAAAGCAGCGGTAGCAGGCCCGGCACGCGTGAATGTCGGTGCCGCCGAGCTGGAAAAGTTCGGTCTGGATCCCCTCGGCCTGCAGCGGGGCGAAGACCTTCTCGATGAGCAAGGCCGTGTTTCCGTCTTTCCGTGGACTGCCGTTGAACGCGATGACTTTCATGGGTGTTTTCCTTTCGTCTTTCAGTTTACCGAAGAATTCACCGCAGAGAACGCAAAGAACGCAGAGAAAAAACATATCTTCTTCTCTTCTTTGCGTTCTCTGCGTTCTCTGCGGTTATTCTCTTTGTCAGGCGCGCGGTATCGATTCGAGCGCCTCGCGGATGCCTTGCGCGAATCGGACCTTCGGCGACCAGCCGAGTTCTTTTCGGGCCTTGGAGATGTCGAATCGCTGATCCAGAGTCAGGAACTCCAGGGCGCCTTGCGACATCAACGGCTCGGAGTGCGTCAGTTTGGCGTAGCTTTCCGACAGCGCCACGATCAGTTTCGCCAGCCAGAGCGGGATTTGCCGCCTGGGCTTTTCCAGGCCCAGATGATCGCACAGGGCCGCCGCCAACGTGGAAAGCCGGACATCCTCGTCGGACGAAGCGTTGTAGGCCTGGCCGGCGCTCGAAGGGTTTTGTGCCGCCTTGAGGCAAAGCTCGGCCAGGTCGTCCACGTGGATCAGCCCGATAACCGGATCGAAGTTTTTCACCAGGACCGGCTTGTTTCGCAGATAGTCGATGAGCTTGGGCATGATGGTGCGGTCGCCGGGGCCATAGACCGTCCCCGGCCGGATTCGCGTTACCGGCATGACGCCCTGGGCGGACAATTCGGCGATCTGGCGTTCGGCGAGCATTTTTGCCCGGGCGTAGAAGTACGGCCAGCGGTCGTGTACTTGCGGCGTGTCCTCATTCGCCGGCGGAAGATTCGCGCCCAGGTGGCTGCGGTCGTACACGTCCACGGAACTGATTTGAACGAAATGCTTCACCCCCGCTCGCGCTGCCGCTTGCAGCATTCTGCCGGTGCCCAGAACGGTATCGGCGTAGAAATCCGCCCACGGCCCCCAGTCGCTGACTTTCGCCGCCGCATGGAAAACCCAATCGACGCTGGCGCACGCTTGGTCCAGCGAGTCCTGGTCGTCCAGGTTTCCGCAAACGATTTCCGCGCTGGGACCGAGCGATTTTGCCTTTTGGGGGTCGCGAACGAGGCAACGCACCGGGTGGCCGTTCCTGAGCAGCAAATCAACAAGACGACCTCCGATGAATCCGGTCGCGCCAGTGACAAGTGCTTTCATTTTGCAAGCCCCATCCCAAGACAATCCTTGTATTGCATCGCGCGTCGCCGACCGGCAAGCCGACATGAGACCCAGCTTGCTTGTCGGCGCAGTTGGGTTCACGGGGCGACATTTTGGCGCTCACCAATCGTCGCCGGGAAGCGAACCCGTACCGGTAGAAACACGTCCGTGCTACGGTGTTACGGAGCGACCATCGACGAGGCCTTGGGAAGTTCGATTTCCTTCCGCAGGTCCACGAAGGCGTTCAGCAGGCCGTCCACCGCTTCCATCGGATGAATCGCGTTGATCTGGATTCGCAGGACGCTCTCGTTGATCGGGACGGCGGGGTACGTGACCGACTGGACGTAGAAACCGTGGTCGAACAGCCATTTGCCCGCCTGCATCGCGCGGGAGCGGTCCTTGACCAGCACCGAGACGATGGGCGAATCGTTGCCCAGCACCACCAGGTCCAGTTCCCGCAGGCCGTCCACCAAGCGGCGGATCCGCTGTTGCAGGTTGCCGATAATCGCGTCGTACTCGTCGGACATCAGGATGTCGCAGACGGTGCAGACGCCCTCCAGGTAACCCGGCGCGACCGGCCCGCCGAACACGTACGTGGGCGAGGCCATCTTCAGCAGCAGCTTGAGCTCCTCGGTGCAGGTCACGAAGGCCCCCATGCACGAGAACGCCTTGGAAAGCGAGCCGACCATGATCACGTCGCGCAGGCTGCCCAGCTCCCGCGAGGCCGTGCCGCGCCCGTGGTCGCCGAAAATGCCCGTTCCGTGCGCGTCATCGATGTACATCACCCCGCCGTGGGCCCGCGTGACCGCGTCCAGCTCCCGCAGCGGAGGGGTGCTGCCCAACATGCTGTACACGCCGTCCACCGCGACGATGGCGTTGCGGCCGGGGTACTTGTTCAAAACGCCCTCCAGCACCTCGGGGGTGCAGGGGTCGAAAATTTCCAGGTCCGCCCCGTTGTCGTGCGCGATCTTAACGCCCTCGTGGACGCTGCTGTGGGCCAATCGATCGACCGCCAGCAGGTCGCCCTTGTACGCCAGGCCCGGCAGCAAACCCATGTTCGCCAGCGTGACCGACGGGAAAATCAGCGTCGCTTCCACGTCCAGCCACTGAGCCAGCTTCTCCTCGGCCACCAGGTTCGCCTCGACGCTGTAAAACGCCCGCGACGCCCCGTTGTGCGTGCCCCACCGCCCAATGCCCTCGATAATCGACTTCTGCACGCGCTGGTCGCGGTCCAGGCCCAAAAAGCTGTCCGAACCGAAGTTGTAGACCGTCTTGCCAAGGACGGTGAAGCGGCGATGATCGTCCATGTTCGTGGCGACCAGATCCTTCAAGTGGGAGTCCTTGAACCGCCGATGCATGCTCATAAAGAAGCGCGGCGTGGGATGCTCCACCAGTCTTTTCGTCAGACCGGCCAAGGCGGTACTGTCTCCGTTCATGTACATTTATCCTATCTCTTTGTCTCTCGGGCCGGCGGGGTATGGGAAACCAGCCATCCGTTAACTGCGCAAACGTCCATTATCCAAAATGCCGCGCCTTCGTCAAGACAGATATCTTGGTGGGGTGCGCTTCGATTCCTTGGAATTCACGTGCCCGTACTTCAATTGTTCAGCCTGCCCCGGAAGATTTCTGAATGCCAGAGTTCTTTCTTTTTGAAAGGTCACAACGCGCCGACCGGCAAGCCGACGTGAGATCCAGCTTGCTGGTCGGCGCAGTGGGGCACCCTATGGCGATTTGAAGCCAAACTGCATACCCGAAAACCCAAATGCACCCGCGCAATACCTTGCCCATTGAAACGCCCGGGGAACCTTGGACAATGTCAGATGCGATGACCGGATGGGCTCCATGGGTGTTGGACCTGGACGGCGGCGTGGCGGCCCAGCGGTGCTGGCTGGGCGCGCCGACGACGACGCTGGACCTGCGCGCCTGGGGGCCGAAGATTCGACTGTGCTGCGGCATGGGCACGTTTCGAGACTTCCAGCGCGACCTCGATGCCGCCTTGGCGGATCTTGTGGCACCCCAAAGTCTTCTTGGGGGTGGCCTCGGCTGCGCGACCATCCAAGACACCCCCAAGCGGACTTGGGGGTGCCACCATGGCGACAAACAACGTCGCCATGCCACCCAACTGATTTTCTACGGTTCGGGCGACTTTCACCACGTCAGCCTGGCCTTGTGCCGCCGCGTTCGCGGCCCTTTCAATCTGCTGGTGATCGACAAACACCCCGACTGCATGCGCCGCCTGCCGTTCCTCCACTGCGGCAACTGGCTTTGGCACACCTGCCGCCTGCCGAACCTGCAAAAGGTCTTCCACGTCGGCGGGGATATGGACTTCGACAACGGTTGGCGCCACCTGCTGCCGTGGCGCGAGATTCGCCAAGGCAAGATCGTGGTCATTCCCGCCCGGCGAACCTTCGAGGTCGGCCAGTGGAAGCAAGTCCCGCACCAGCCGCTTCGCGCGGAGGGCCAAACCCCCGCCACGCCGCAGCGAATTTCGGAATTGCTGCGGCCGCATCTTGCCGACCTGGCCAAGTGCCCGCTGTACATCTCGCTGGACAAGGATTCCATGACGGCAGCCCAGGCCGTGGTCAACTGGGATTCCTCCTGCCTGTCGCTGGCGGAAATCCTGGCTGTGCTGGACAATTTTGTCGCATCCGCCCCTTCGGTTGCCGGCATGGACGTGGTGGGCGACTGGTCGCCGCCCCGCATCGACGGCCTGCTGAGGCGGGCGCTGGCGGCCATCGAACATCCGCATGACAAGGTGGACCCGGCAACCGCGCAGGCGGTCAACGAAGCGACCAACCGTGCGCTGCTGGAACATCTTCGTGTAGCATGGGCATCTTGCCCATGAGTCCCACGGGCATCTTGCCCGTGTCTTTGCCGTTGCTGTTGTTGTTATTGGTCGGAAACTCGGGGACTGAGGTCGATTTCGTCTGCGAAATCGGCGTCTGTCCCCAATCTTCCAGTCCCCGAGTTTCTTTCGGCAATTTGAAAAAGCGCCGACAGGCAAGCCGACATGAGATCCAGCTTGCTTGTCGGCGCAGTAGGGTTAACCGCGTGATGTTGCGATAGCCGTAACTCTTTGCATTTCGCCGTTCCGCGCAAGTCGGTACGATGTTGAAACCAATAGAATAGAGGTACACCATGACCCAATCGAAGCGTTCGCTGTGGATCGTCCTGGCCCTGATCGCCGCTGTAGTCGTTGGAGTCGTTGTGCGGAACAAGACCGCCGGACTCGCCGGCCCGGCGGGTCTGGGCGGTGAAATTTGGATCGACGCCTCCGCCCAACCCGGCGGCGACGGCAGCAAGGACCATCCGCTGGCCGCCCTGCCCGACCTGACCAAAGGCCTCATGCCCGGCGCCGTGCTTCACATCCGCGCGGGCAAACCGCTCGTGGGCGACATCGTGCTCAAGGACGTGAAGGGGACCGCCGAACATCCGGTCGTCATTCGAGGCGAGGGGGACGTGCGGGCGACCATCCAGGGCCGGGCCAAACTGGAAGGCTGCCAGTACGTGACACTGGAGTACCTGGCCTTTGAACCGCAGGTTGCCGACATGAAGGATAAGTCTGCCTGGGTGGAAGCTAGCGGGGACAACGTCGAACTGCGCGACTGTTCCGTCCGCGGTGCACCGGGAGACGGGGTTCTACTGAACAAGGACGTAACCATACGCGGCGGGCAGGTCGCCGCTTGCGAAGGCGTGGGAATCAGACTTTGGGGCGGAACTCTCGATTCGGTGCGGATCGAGTCGTGTCGGGAGGGTGGCGTCAGCACTGAACGCGGCACCATCGTCAACTGCCTTCTGCTGCACAATCGCGGCCCTGCTGTTCAGACAAAAACAGTTATTATCAGGCGCATTGACGACCGGGAGACCCAAAGTAACGGCCCGGCGAAGGTGCTTCACAACCTCCTTTACGACAATTCCGGCGGGGTAATCGCCGAGGATCGCGAAGTAATCGAAATCATCAACAACATCTTCGTCAACAATTATGCCACGACGCTTCTGAGCGAAAACGACGTGGAAGTGTCCGTGCCCGCCTCGGCCAAGGTCAACCACAACGTCTACTTCCGCCATCCGGGCAAGGACAAGCTGCTTCGCGGCCTGCCGTACGGGCAGGGCGTGGACCTTTCGCCGCTGCGGGCGGACAACCCGTTTGGCCTGCGGCTGAAGGTGGACGGCAAGGTCGTGTTCTCGCTGGCCGACCCCGCCTGGGCGGCCAAGTTCGACAAGGATTCGCAGAGCCTGGACATCATCCAGCGGTTCACCGGGCCTAACAGCTACACGCGGAGTTATGAGGACCTTTTCGCGGACTTCCAGAAGGAGGACTTCCACCCCCGGTTCACCAGCCCCGCCGTCGGTCGCGGCGAAGCGCTCGACGCGGTGAAGACGGACATCGAAGGCAAGCCTCGCCAGGCCAATCACGCGGACATCGGCCCGTACGCGGCGCCGGCGGATTGGTGGAAGGACATCGACTCGGGCAAGGCGACGATCGTGGACGGGACCGCGCCGCTGGACGCCGCCGGGCGAGACATCGGCCTGGGCACGACGGCAAAACCGTTCTCCTCGCTGGCCAAGGCACTGGCGTTCGGGCGGTGGGGTGCCCGCATCTACGTCAAGGATTCGATCTACCGCGACAGCGCCATGCAGACGAGTTTTTCGTTCGGCCCGGAGGGAACGCTCAGCGGTTTTCCCGGTCAGCGGCCGGCGTTTTCGCCCTCGGAGTGCATCGCGCCCGCGCGGTGGGAAAAGCTCGCCGGCGGCGGTCAGCAGTCCAACGGGGAGTATAAGCCCTTCGCCGTTCCGGTCTCTGACAACCTGTACCGCATTCGCGACTGGCACACGTTCCTGGGCGGCAACTTCCGCCACAACGCCTGGATGGAGGATTGGTACGGAAACTTTTCGATCGGCGGCAAGAACCAGAACGTGACGGCCTTGTCGCGCGACCGGGCCAAGCTCGCGGAACCGTTCCGGCGGATCGGCTCTGTCGAGCTGGACCGCGACACCTCGCAGTTGCTTTGGGACGGCGTGGCGCTTCAGCCGGCCGGCGGCGTGCTGGGCATGGAGGACTTCGGCATCGGCGTGGCGAGCGTGTGGGGGCGCGACCTGTGGAACCTCAGGCCGGGGTCGTTCATGGTCGGGCGGCGCGAGCTTTTGCTCTCGAAGGCCGTCGGGACCGGTGCGCTCAAGGAAGGCCAGTGCTACGTCGAAGGCCCCAACCGGCATCCGGAAATGGTCATGCGGGTCAACGACAAGGCCGCCGGATACGTCAGCGGGTTCCTGGCCCAGCCGGCGACGGCGTGGCAGGCGGTGCAGACGTATCCCAACGGCGACAAGCTCTGGCAGCTCGACGCCGCCACGGTGGCCAAGCTGGGCAAGAACGAAACGCGGGTGCTGGGCGACGGATGGAAGAAGGTCCGCGCGGACAAGGATTCCGCCTGGTGGGTTCGGCAGTTCGCCCTGCCGACCATCGCCATGAAACTGCCGGGCGGGCAGGCCTTGGCCCGGCAGCAGGCGCAGATGGATCGCTCGGCCATGCCGGTCAATTCCTGGCGCCAGCGGCAGAACCAGACGGGCGATGCTGAGCTGTCCGCCGCGTTCGACAACCCGTACCAGGATTGCCTGGAGGTCCGCCTGCCGTCGGCGGTTGACCCGAACTCGCCGGGCCTGAGCGTGGAATATTTCAACGCACGCGTCGAGGGTCTTTGGCGCGGCACGGTGGTGGGCAGCGGCCCGGGCGTGAACAAGGCCGGTGCGATCATGCTCAGTTCGTTCCGCACGATGGAGGCCCTGGCCACTCCCGAGGCCACCGCCGCCACCGCGGGCGAGAACTGGCATTTCGGATTCCTGGTGCCGATGGGCCAAACCACTCCGACGCTGCTGATGCGGATGCCGGCGTCCGAGGACGACGCCGCCACGCCGAACGCCAAGAAGGCCGTGGACCCCAACGCCGAGGACTTCTGGCGGCTTGCCGTCGTGGACGACTGCCTGTACGTCTTCCCGCCTTTGGGCGAAACACCCGACAAGCACACGGTGGACATCGCCTGCAATTCCGGCCTGTACCTTTACGGCGCCGGCGGGAATTCCGGTTTCATGGACTGGCACGAGGAAGCGAAACCCCTGAACAACATTCCAGCGGCCAAGGTGTTTTCCACCGAGTTGGACTTCGACCATGAGACGTACTATCCGCTCTGGGCGGCAGGTCAACCCAGCGCGCCCACGCAGGGATTCGAGATCGACCTGGCCGACCCGTCCGGAAAAACCATTCACATCCTCGACGGCGTGCGCCTGGACGCCTCCGGCCCCGGCGAAAAGATGTTGACCTTCACCTACCTTGAAGGCAACCCCGCCTCGCCGACTCCGAAAATGCATAAGGTCAACTCCAAGGACCTGGGTCCGGATCGCAAGGTCGTTTTGCCCAGCCGACCGGTCGGCTTCCCGGACCGCATGGCGTTTGCCATCGCCCCAGCCGCCGCCCCGCAACAGATGATCGAGCAGCAGCAATATGTCGCTTTGAAAACCGTCGCCACTCGCGCCGCCCTTGCGCCCGGCACGTGCTTCTACGACGGCGACGAACACCGCTTCTACGTCTGCCCGGCGGCCGGCAGCCTGCCGTGCGTGGGCCTGTGGTCGGGCTGCCGATACGAACCGCTGGCGGCCCTTCGCGGCCTGTACCTGCTGGGCGGCAATTCGTACGGGCACCAGAAGCAATACGCCTGGAGCAGCGGCCTGAACGTGCCCTCGCGTCTGATCGACGACATTTCGGTCGGCTTCAGCACGACCGGCGTTCTTTCGACCGTGCCGGGCACCGAGTGCCGCGACTGCCTGTTCCGCTGGGCGCAGGCCGAGATCGGCCACGGCGGCGAGGTCTCCGGCGACGTCAGGCACACCGCCGACCGCATCAAGAAACCCGAGTTGCGCGTCAAGCATTGTACCTTCGACATCGCCAACTCGTTCCTCTTCGACGGCAACGACAACCCGACCAAGAACATCCCCTTCGCCAATCACCACATCTGGGAGGACAACACCTTCGTGTCGATCATGGCCGGTCTCCAGGCGTGCTGGTGGGACCAGTACTGCTTCAACAACGTGGTGCAGAACAACCTGTTCATCTACACCGGCGGCACGGACGTGGAGTGCTGCGAGAACCTGATGGCCCGCAACAACATCTTCGCCAACGAGAAGCGCAGCGCCGTCACCTATCGCGGTTCGGACCACGGGTACGTGATCAGCAACACCGCGTTCCGAGGCGGCGGCCTGTGGTTTGACAGCGAACCGCAGCGCGCCAACGCGACCGAGCAAGGCCAGCCCTGCTACGGCCCGACGTTCCCGACCGTCCGGCGCGGGCCCGTGCGATGGTTGAGCAATTCCGAACTGGGGCACGAGACCGGCCTGAACCTGACCGTGCAGTGGCTGCCCGCGCCCGACCACCCGGAGGTGTACTACTGCGAGAACTGGACCTTCGCCACGCCCATGCTGATCGACGCGGCGGGCTTCGCCGCGTACACGTCTGTCGGCTCGCTGGCGGCGATGAAGCGGGGCACGTACTTCACCGACACGGCGGCAAAGCGGTTGTACGTCCAGACGCCCGACGGAAAGCAGCTCCAGTCGGCGATGCCCGCCCCGCACATTCCGCAGAGCGACGCGGTGCGCCGCGACCTGATGTACACGCTCACCGTCACGCGGGCGGGAAGGCTTTCCATGCCCTACCGCGTCGTCTCGCCGACGGAACTGGAGATCATCGAACCGCTCAAGCCCGGCTCGACCGTGCAGGCGACGTACTTCGACGACAAGGGCGTTCGCAAGCAGGAGAGTTTCTCCGTCACGCTCCAAAGCGTGGTCAACGGCCCGTTGCGCATCAAGCTGGCCAACAAGCCGGCCGACGAGCGGTTGTTCGTCGGCATGGCGGACGAAAAACCGCCGCTGGTGCATGTCACCAGCAGCCAGGGGCCCGAGCCCCGGCCCGGCCTGCTCAACGACGTGGTGCCATTCGACGCGGAGCTGGTTCCCGGTTCGTCCATCGTCGCCTCGCAGGTCATGGGGATGAAGTTCCTAGTCCTTCGCGGGTTCTTCGACGAGGTCAAGGCCGGCGACCAGTTCGAGACCGTGTTCCAGTCGCGGTCGGTCTACCATTTTGGCTCGGTGGGCAACCTGTGGCTGGACCTGCGGTCCTGGGACCCCAGCGACGGCAACGGCAACCCCTGCCACGGCGTCGATTTCAACATCAGCACCGAGCAGACCAACCCCGACAAGTCGCAGGTCGATTACAACTGCTACTGGAAGGACCTGCACGCGGTGCCCGGGCCGCTGACGGCCTACGTGTATTGGGGCAAGAAGCTGTTTGAACGGTATTCCGGCCAGAAGGAGGGCGCCTCGCGCGAGGATCTCTTCAAGGCGACCGGGTACGAGGAGCACGGCATGACGCCGCCGTCGTACTTCACGCTGGTGGCCAATCCGCTGCGGTACGACTTCCGCCCGCTGCCCGATTCCCCGCTGATCGGCGCGGGAGTGGCCACCAAGCAGCAGGTGGGCGAGTTCCTGTTCGACCCCGACCAGGGCAATGGAAACCAGACGTTCACCTTCAAGGGCAACGAGCGGGACATGCTGGGCGAGCCCCGGCACGAGTGGCCGACCATCGGCGCGATCGAGAATCCGCTGCCCGGCGCGCGGGCGTGGTACATGGCCGTTGACGGTAAAGACGCCGAAGGCCGCGGCGCCAAAGACGCCCCGCTCGCCACGGCAGTCTACGCCCTGGCCCGCATGAGACCCGGCGACGTGCTGGTCCTGAAGGCCGGCACCTACAAGCAGCAAATCGTGATCGACCGCAGCGGCACCAGCAAGGACTTCCTCGCCGTCGTCGCCGAGGCCCCGCCCTACGACACCCCGCCCAGATTCCCCACCCCCGGCCAAGTCATCATCGACGCCTCCGGCCTGGGCGACCAACCGGCGATCGTGCTCAAGGGTTGCGGTCACGTGCGGGTGGCGGGAATTAAGGTGATCGGATCCAAGTCGAAGACCGCCGCTGTGGAATTGCAGGGCACGCGCGATTGCGTGTTGGAATACATCTTCGTCGATAGCCCATCGCAAACCGGCATCGCCGCATCCGGACGTGAGAATACCTTGTATGAATGCCGCGTCGTTGGCGGGCAAACAGGTTACATGCTGAGCGGCTCGTTAACAGACGTCAGATGGTGCGCCAGTGAGAAATGTTCAACAGGGTTCCGATCCGAAGACAAGGGGGCTGGAAACCATTACCTCCAGAATCGTCACATCGGCGCCGGCGAAGATAATAAGGGTTTTCTTCTGGGGAACGACTCGTCGGACATCGTTCTTGACGGAAACTGGGCCGGTGATTCGTTTCAAGGATTTGGCGTTGGTGGGCAACGAATTCTCCTGGTGAATAACAACGCCTTCAAGACCAAACACGGCATCATCGTTGGCGGAAAAGATATTCGCCTACTAAACAACAGCGTACTCGAAGGCACGGGGCCCTTCCTTTACTTCAGCAAAGGTATCGACTGTGTATTGGTTTTGAATAACATTTTCCAGGGTCCAGAAATGAGACCTTCGCTGATCAAACCATCAGGATCACAGTGTTATCTGGATTACAACGTGTATTCAGGAACGGGGATTAAAGTCCTTGAATCAATCCAGACCGCAACGGGTTTCGACCGCAACTCGATCGTCGCGCCGATGATCTGTCAGAGGATGGTGGACAAGAATGGCCGCCAACACTTGCGCGCACATTCGTTGTTTGTCAGCAGCATGACCCACGACTTCAACGTCGGCCCGGATTCGCTCACCGGCGCGCCGTATAGCGGCGGCGGATGGTTTGTGCCGGATGTGCCGGACAACTGGAAGCCCTCGGGCGACCCCGCGAACGGCCTCTATGAATTCTCCGCGGCGCCGAATGTCGGTGCGGCGGCGGCGTATTGCTACTGGTACTGCGCCCGCGTCGATTATCGCCAGAAGGACGGCAAGCGGAAGCAGATGGACATGGTCAAGCTGGACCTGCCGCCGGGTGAGATTCCGCCCGGCACGTTCTGCCAGGACACCGCCACCGGCAAACTTTACTTCCGCATGCCCTCCGACGCGGCGGAGCCATGCCCCATCGGCAAGCACCACAATGTCCCGCCCGCCCAGGCCATCGGCTACTACGTCGGCAGGAACGCCAGCGGGCCTAAGGAAAAGTATTTCGGCAAGCTGGTCACGGCCGAGATGGCCGCCGAGATGGAAAAAGACGGCGTCAAGGAAGTGGATGCGGTCGCCAACGTGCTGACCTGCCTGATCGGCACACCGGGTCTGGAGATGGCCGCGCCGATCTCGGGCCTGGCCCGCGACGCCGACAGCATGCCCCGCCCCGGAGTGCCCGGCGGATTCCCAACCCTCGGCTGGTACAACGGCCCGGGCGCGTTCGACATCGGCTCGTGGGAATGCGGTTACTATACGCCGTAAGGGTGGCAGGAAAATCAGTGCCCGCGAAACTCGTGCGAAAATCGGGGACTGAGTCCGATTTCGGCCGTTTGAAATCGGAGTCTGTCCCCGATTTTCTGTCGGTGGAAGACCGGATCGGAAAGAGGGGACAGACGCCGATTTCGCAGACGAAATCGACCTCAGTCCCCTCTTTCCCAAGTCTGCTTGGGTGTCCGGGGGTGTCTGGGGGACTGTCCCTAAACGTCCAAGGTCAAGGGACAGTCCCCCTTTTCGGAAACAGCCCCGAAAAAGGGGACAGTCCCTAACGCTAAGACACCCCCAAGAAGACTTGGGGGTGCCACTAGAATTAAGATTTGTCTTGCAATTCTTCGTCGCATGATATATTGTTTGAGTTGTCAAACAAATGTCGTCGGTCGTTTGAAGGAGCAGCGAGTTGATCGCCAAGACGAAGAAGCGGCTTTCCCCCTCCCTTGAGGACTATCTCGAGGCGGTGCTCGAACTCGTGCGCTCGGGCAAGGTGGCTCGCGTTCGGGACATCGCCAAGCGGCTGCACGTGGGCATGCCTTCGGTGACGGTGGCGCTGAGGGCGCTGGCGGGCCGGGGGCTGGTGAACTACGACCCCTACCAGGTGGTGACGCTGACCGACCAGGGCCAGCGGTTGGGGCGGGCCATCGACCATCGGCACCAGGTGCTGGGCGAATTTTTCAGCCGCGTGCTGGGGCTGGACGACGCCGTCGCCCAGGCCAATGCCTGCCGCATCGAACACGCCATCGACCCTGCCGTGCTGGACCGCTTGCAGCGGCTTTCGGAATTCATCCAGGTCTGCCCGGCCATCGGGCGGCAGTGGCTCAACGTCGTGCAGACCCGGGGCGCCGCGGCCATATTGCCCCAGGGAGATTGCGCAAAATGCATCGCCCGAAAAAACGCGGAGGGCAAATGCCCCAACCTCTAAACGCGCCCGCCGCCTCGGCGCCCAAGGGCGGGCTCCATGCGCCGATCCCGCTGGAGCAGGCCCGCCCCGGCCAGGAGGTCGTGCTGGCCGACGTGCAGGCGACCCCGTCGCTGCAGCACCGCCTGGCTGAAATGGGGCTGC
>CAZYDC010000041.1:0-16260 GCA_964646065.1 uncultured Planctomycetaceae bacterium
GACGGGCTGGTGCATAACGCCCTCCGCAAGGCCGGCGTTGCGTTCGACCTGGCCAAACCCGATGCGGCCTTCGACGCCAAGTCCATCGTGCTGGTGGACGCCGCGACCAAGCCCGCCGACGAGCAGGTGGCCGCCTGGGCCAAGGCCATTCAGGGCGGCGCGACCTTCGTCGTTTCGGGCGCCACTCCCGACGACGCCTCCTGGCTGACCAAGCTGGCCGGGCGACTGGTCCAACTCAACGTTCCGCTGTACCACCAGTGGCTGGGCCGAGGCTACCGCGTCGGCTATGACAAGCTCACCGCCGGCCTCAGCCATTGCGACGAATACTTCAAGCGATACGACGGTTCCGAACCCGCCGGCAGCCAGGCCGAGGAACCCTCGCTTATCCTTCCCAACCAACCGCTGCAAGACTACTCGGTGTCGGCCCAGGGCGCCAGGGAACTGGTCTTCCCCGGGGCGATGGTCGAGATCAAGAACGACCAGGGCCGGCTGGTCATCGACCAACGCCGCTGGATGGCCGACGACAGCCGCCTGCTCCGCTACGCCCAGCGTAACCTCACCAGCCTGGCGATGGGCCTGGGCGTCCAGATCGCCCCGGTCGCCACGCCGAGGGAACTGCCCAAGGACATCGCCTATAGCCCCATCGACCTGAGCGCCTTCGCCAACCGCTCGCTGGTCGATGACGTCGCCGACGACGGAAAGGGCGGCTGGAGCGACCAGGGCCCCGAGGCCGACCTGCGAACCTTCCCGACCGGGAAGCAGGTTTTCCAGGGCGTGCCGTTCAACATCGACAAGGAAAAGAGCTGCGTCGTGCTGGCCTCCAGCGGCCGGCCTGGCTTCAAGACCATGCCCACGGAAGTCACCATCCCCATGGGCCAGAAGGTCGAGGGCCTCTACTTCCTGCATTCCTCCGCGTACTCTGGAAACTGCCTGATCGCGATGTACCAGATCCAGTACGATGACCAAAAGAAAACGACCTTCGACATCCCGCTGGTGGGTGACGAGAACATGCGCGATTGGGCCGCGACTCCCGGGCCGCTGCTCCGCGAGAAGGGCACGCAGTCCAACGTTGCCTGGACCGGCAAGTGCAAAATGTTCCCCTCCATCAGCGTCTACCGGATGCTCTGGGTCAACCCCAAGCCCGACGTCCCCATCAAGGCCGTGCGCTTCAGCAACCCCTCGCTGGGGCCCGTGCCGATCCTGATGGCCATGACCGCCGCGCTGGCCAAGGGCCAGAGCAGCGAGACGCCTAAGACCCTCGCCGACATCCGCGACCTGCTCAACCAGGCCGGCAAGCTCTCCGCCGACAATAAGGACAAGGACGCCGTCGAACTGGTCAAGAAGGCCGTCGCGCTGGACCCGACCCAGACCACCTCCCAGCAGGCCCTGGCCGACCTCTACGAAAAGTCCGGTGACGAGGCCTCCGCCACGGCCGCCTACCAGGCCTGGGTCCAGGCCGGCGCCGCCACTCCGCTGCCCTACAACCGCCTGGGCGAAATCATGGAAAAACGCAAGGACTACAAGGCCGCCCTGGAATACTACACCAAGAGCCTCCAGGTCGAGTGGAACCAGCCGCCGATCATCGAGGCCAAGAAGCGCCTCGACGGCATCGTCAACAAGTAACACCCAGAACACCCAGGGTGCCACCCTCAAGCGACGTTGTTGCTGTTGTCGCTTGAGGGTGTTCCCGGCTGTTCGCATGGCCTCAGACACCCCCAAGAAGACTTGGGGGTGCCACGAGAGCCCGGAATTATTTTCGCGCGGATTTGGCAAGATACACAACCCGCTTTGGCATGGAATTTGTGCCGTGCAAAAAGGGGACAGGCACCGACGGCAAAACAGCCGCCGTCGGAGCCAGTCCCCTTTTACGGTTTGCCGGGTTGCGAGGCGGGTGGAGGGTCGTCGCCGAGCATCCTCAGGGCAACGGCGGCAAGGTCGCGGACGCTGGGGTCGGTGTCTTTCAGGAATCTCCGGACGGCTGGGATGACGCGGGGGTTGCGATGCGTGCCCAGTTCCCACACCGCCCGACGGCGGAGGGCGTCATCGCTGTCTGTCAGCAATGAAATCATCGGGTCATACGCTTCACTGCGCGGGGTCATTACCAACTCTTCGAGGGCGAAGGAGCGATCCGATGGATTTCCATCCTGGTCCTTGAACACGCGCAGCAGATAGTCGCCACCTTCTTTCCTTCCCAGGCGTGCCAAGGCCCCTGCCGCGTAAACGCGTTCCCAGGCGGGGACACGATCATTCGTCTGGAGGGGATTCAAGAGCGATTGAACCGCCTTGCTGTCGCCGATTTCGCCCAAGGAAATGCAGGCCAAACGGCAGATGTAAGGAGTGGGCCAGTTCATCATGCGGACGAAGGTATCGGTTGCTCGCGGGTCTTTGGCCTTGCCCAGTTCATACACGGCGTACGCACAGATATCGTCGGTAATGCCGCCGGGAGGGCAGTCGAGCAATCTTATCATCTGCTGCGTGGCGGCCGGGTCGCGGAGTTCTCCGCAGGCCCGGACGGCCATCATTTGCACGTCGCGGCTGTCGTCTCCAAACGCCTCGATCGCGACGGGCAGGGCCCCCTTGCCGAGCTGGGCCATTTTGTCCGCCGCGGCGCGAGCCTGGGGAGAAATATCGGGTTCCAAATCCTCCCGTGGGCCGGTAGCCCCGTCTTTTGGCGACGCCTCGAACCCCGGCCGGACTACCTGATGTTGGAGCAACCACCCGCGCAGGGATGTGGTGTCGTTTTTGAGCTGCGCGATAATGACCCGCGCCCGGCCTTGGGGCGAGAACGCGTACTGCCACAAGCACGCGATGCCGACGCCGGCAAGAAAGATCAGAATCGCCAGGAGGATGGCCAGGCGCTTGAGGGTCATGGAGGGCAATTATAGAACAGCGCACAGCGTTCGGAAACAGCGAACCGCAGAATATCGAATGTCGAACAGCAGAAGGCAAAAGTAAAGAGCTTGGATTCCAAGTCTTCACTTCTGCCTTCTGCGGTTCTGCGGTTCGGTATTCTGGGGTTCGCCTTTTCCGATGCTGCTAATCGTTGCGTTGGACCGCAAGCGCCGTTGGCAGGGCGATCATCTCGGCCAGGGAGACGTCGGTTTCCATGAACGGTTGTTCGCCTTTGCGATAGAGCATGACCAGGCCGATCATCTGTCCTTCGGCGGGGACCAGGGGGATGGCCAGGATGGACAGGCCGACCAGGTACCGGCGGATGTTGGGTGCGAAGCGGTCGGCCTGCTCGGTGGCGTCGATGAGCGTGGCCTGAGGGTTGGTCAGCACGGTGTCGATGATCGGGACCGAAAGGGCCAGGCAGAATTTCGGGCCGTCGGGGTTGGGCACTCCGAACCGCCCGATGAGCTGCAACTGGGCCTGGTCGTCGCACACCAGCGCGGCGCCGAACACGGGTCCGCTATGGTGGACGAACATGCCGAAGAGGGACTTGAACACGTCGTCGTCGCTGCCGGCCTGCAGCAGGCCCCGCTGGAACTCCATCACGAGCTTCTGGAGGTTGACCTGGCGGTTGAGCTTGCGATAGTCCGAAGCCAGTTCCGCGTTGGGGCTGGTTTCGACCTGGCGGCTGTCCTGACGGCCGTCCGCCTTGGGGCCGGGCCCTTGGGGATAGGCGTGCTTTCGCTGTTGTTTGAAATGCCTGGCCAACCGCCGCAGCCGCACGGAACGCGTGCGAACCCGCTGGTCGTCGGCGACCCGGGCCAGTTCGGAGGCGATGGCCTGCTTGAGGCGAGGCAGGTCCAGGGGCTTGTCGAACACCTCGACGGGGCGGCGGCGAGAGGTCTCGGTGAGGCTGGCGAGTTCGGGGTGCCCGGTGATGAGCACGGCCGGCAGGTCCGGGTGAAGCTGGCGGATATTGTCGATGACCTCCAGGCCGGTGCAGTCGCCCAGGCAGAAGTCCGTGACCAGCAGGTCGGGCTGGTTGGCCTGCGCGGCGGCCAGCGCCTCGCGCCCGTTGGCGGCGACGGACACGTCCAACTCCTGGCCCAGGGCGTCGCTCAAGAGTTCGCGAAGCCCAGGCTCGTCGTCGACAATCAGCACTCGTGGCTTGTCATTGACTGGCATATTCGTTCTCGCTGTCGAAAGAAGAAACGGCTCAACCACGAAGGACACAAAGGGCACGAAGGTCAGAAACAACAAAGGCCGGAATTCTCTTCGCTTCTTGCTTCGTGTTCTTCGTGACCTTTGTGGTTCAATCTTTTCCTGGCGGCTCGCCGGCGGCCGGAAGCTGCATGATGGCGGCGGCGCCCTGGCCGGGTTCCGAGCGGAGGTAAATCCGCCCTCCGTTGGCCTCGATAGTCCGCCGGGCCTTGGGCAAACCCAGTCCTCGCCGCCTTCCGGCCGGCTGGGCCGAAAAGAACGGCGTGAACGCCCGCGACAACGTCACGCGGTCCATTCCCGGGCCTTCGTCTCGCACGACCAGCGTCACCTGGTTGTCCTCCGGCCCCGCCTGGGCCAGCAGGTGAATCGCGGCCGACTTTCCCGAGGCGGTGGCGGCGTTGAGCATCAACTCCACCAGCACGCCCAGGACCTGCTCGCGGTCGGCCAGCAGATGCCCGGCATCGTCACCAACCGTTATATCGACCTTTGAAGTTTTGACTTGAGGATCATCCAGGGCGGAAAACTTTTCGCGCGCGTCCCACAAGAGCTGGGCCGCGTCGATCTTGCTCAGTTGCGGCGGCGGGGGGCTGGCGAAGGCCATGAGTTCCGAAATGATGTCGCTGATCCGCTGGGCCTGCTGGGACATCAGCGACCAGATCTTGCGGTCCTCGTCCCGCGTGGCCTTGGAGAGCATCAGTTGCGCTCTCCCGCTGATGATGGCCAGCGGGTTGTTCAGCTCGTGCGCGGCCCCGGCGGACATTTCGACGATGGCCGCGAGCGTCCGTGTTTCGGTCAGGGCGTCCTGGGTCTGATCGAGGACCTGGCTGGCTTGGGCGAATTGCTCGCCCAGCAGCACGGCCCGCGCCCGTCCCTGGACCATCGCCAGCGCCAAAGCGGCTGCGGCGGCCAACGCCTGCTGCAAATCCTCCGATTGTGGCACGGGCATCTTGCCCATGCTACAGGGCAGGAACACTCCGCCGATCCATCGGCCTTCGCACAGCAGCGGGCGATGGGTGCAGGTACTCACGTCAATCCATTGCTGGAGTTCTTCGATGGTCCCCAGAAGGGCGGCGGCCGCCTGCGCGCCTGGCGAGGCGGCGGGGCCCGGAACTTCCAGCAGCGCGCCCGATCTCGACAGCGTCAGCCAGGCCGGGGTTGAACCGTCCAGCAGGACGCACAGGATTTCCGGGAATTCCTGCGAGATGCTGTAGGCCAGAACCTTGCGGTCGGGCGAGGGCTCGATCCCCGCCGAGGAGGCCAGGACGCCGGCGACGCGAGGCAGCACGTCGCCGACCAGGGCCTCGCCGCCCAGCCCTGCCGCGAAATCGCGCAGCAGCCCAAACGCGCGGGCCTGCTCGCGCAAGGCCTCGGTGCGCTGCAAAAGCTGTTCGTTGAGCTGGGCCAGTCGCGAGTTGGTATGGGCGAGCGCCCGTCGATACGCGTGGTCGCCGGCCGACTTGTCCGCCGCCAGCGGCGCGGAGCGTTTTGCGAACTCGCGAGGAAGTTCGAGCAGAATCTGTTCGACGGTCTGCGGCGTCAGGCCCAGCGACAGGGCCAATTCCGCGCTGTGTCCGGCGAGGGCGAAGTTTCCTCCCGAGCCGAGGCGCGCCTCGTAGGCCAGCGCGTCGGCCAGGCGAATCGCGGCGACCAGGCGCCGATGGGTGACGGATTCGGGCAGCGACGCGGGCGGCTGATGGTGCAGCCAGACCGCCTGCCGCACGGCCGCGGGCAGCCGCCAGATTTCGGCCAGCCGCCTGCCGATGACGGCGTGATCGACGCCGAGGATTTCCCGCTCGAAATCGGCGATGTTGGCGTTGGCGTCGCGGGCGGCCTGCAGCACTCGGCGGCAGCTCTTGGGCAGGGCCTGCCAAAGGGCCAGCTTGCCCAGGTCGTGCAGCAGCCCGCAGACGTAGGCTTCTTGAGGGTCGATTCCCGTCGCGGCGGCGGCGATCATTTCCGCGGCGATCGCGGTGGCCAGGCAGTGCCGCCAGAGTTCGGGCCAATCCCGCGAGTCCTCGTCGTCCGGTTCGCCGGCGGCTTCAAAAGGCTGCATCGAGAACACCACCGCGCGAAGCGTCTCGTCGGGCGTCGCGTGCGGCGGCGGCCAGACCGCACCGTCGCCCCGCGAATCGGCCAGGTGCGAAAGCAGCTTGGCCGTCAAGGCCGGGTCCAACCGGACCAGCCGCTCAAGCTCGCCGTCGGCGTCGGTTTTTTGCGAGGGTTGCGAGCAGAGTTCCAGCAGCCGGCCGGCCAGCGCGGCCGGCGTGGGCAGGCAGTGGATCTCCCGGAGCATCAAATCCAGTTGTCCGTCGCCCGGCTTGTCCCGACCCGCAAAGTTTTGATCTTCCACCGGTGTCATTCCCTACCCGCGAGCCAGCTCGACGACTTTCTTCATCACGGTTTCGATGTTGAACGGTTTCTTGATGAACCCATCCGCGCCCGCGGCCATGAGTTTGTCCACCTCGGCCGGATTGGCTACGCCCGAGATGATCAGGATTTTGATGTGAGACAGGCTGGTGTTCTCGCGAATGGTCTTGCAGACCACGTCGCCGTTGATGCCGTGCAGCATATAGTCCAGCACGACCACGTCGGGCGAGAACTGCTGGGTCATCACTCCGGCGTCGTATCCGGTGGAGGCGGTGGCGACCTCGAATCGGCCGTCGGCCTGAAGCACGTCCACGAACAGCTCGATGATCTCGCGCTCGTCGTCCACGACCAGGACGCGAATCTTGTCGCTTTCGAGACCGTCCAGCGGGATGTTGTTGGACTTCATGAACTTTAGCAGCAAATCGCGGGGGATGCGGCGGAACTTGCTGCCCGGCACGCGAAAGCCCTGCAATTGCCCGCTGTCGAAGCAGCGAATGATCGTCTGCTGGGACAGCCTGCAAACCTCGGCCGCTTCCCCGGTTGTGTAAACCGCTTTATGTCGCACTCTGGACTCCTTGATCGGAGAGTATATTCTTGCCTGCGAAGTATTTATCGACAAATCGCGGCAAGAACTTAAGTTTCCTAGGCGTTACAGATTACCAATACTACGCATTTTAACAAAGAAAACAACAAAAAAACAGACTCACCACAGAGGCACAGAGAAAAGCAGAGGAAGAGATTCAAACGGCGAAGAAACGGCGAACCGACGAATGTCGATCAGTCGAACAATCGAAGTCAGAAGTGCGGCCCCGGAAGGGACTGTCCCCATTTTGGGCTGTTTCAAAATGGGGACTGTCCCTAAACGTCCAAAGTTCAGGGACAGTCCCCCTTTTCGGAAACAGCCCCGAAAAAGGGGACAGTCCCTTTAACAAAAGAGGCACGGATCCATCCGTGCCTCAAAATCCGGTTGGTCAGAACCGGCAAAGGAATGGCATTATTTAGAACAATTCATCCATAAGCCTGTCGATGGCGACATCGATCTTGTCCGGGGTTTCGTAGGTGCCCGCGGCCAGTTCGGCCTTGACTCGCTGGACCACTTCGGCGCGAACGGGGGGCAATTCCTGGACCTGCGCGGCCAGGCGCGCGACGGTGGAAATCTCTACGGTGTCTTGTACTGCCGTGGTTTGCGCGGGGGCGGTGGCGGCCGAGGCGGAGGACGCGGGGCCGATCTGAGATACTGCCGGGACTGCTGCGTTGTGGACGCCGTTAATGTTGGTCATTTTCTCTTCCGTTGCCCGCGTCAGCACCAACGCGGTTCTACCAGGGAGGGCCTTGCTCGGTCACGGGCGTCCATGCTCGCGGGCCGCGGTGCCATTGTTGGGCCGTCCCCATGGCATTTGCTTTCACTTTTCGGCCGCCTGCGTCAACTCCATCCAGGCGGTCGATTCCTGCCGTCAACCAACCTGCTTGGCTGCGGCGTTGCATCCATGTACAAATCGTATCGGAGGTTGAGCGAACCAACCTTCAGTAATTGCTAAAATCAGGCAATTACCTATCGCGTTCTAGGACATATACTTATGCCGCAGGTCTCCGATTCGCCCAAAGAATTCGCAGAAATATTTCGTCGGCGGACGCAACGGCTTTTCGCCACATTTCTCAGGCTACCCATCTTAACGCGCGGCGAGCTGATCCAGGGGAAAAATCGCGGCTAGTGTAGTGTTTCAAGCAGATGCGGCTTTATCTGGCGCGCCCCAGTCACCGAAACTCGAAATCCGAAGCACGAAATCCGAAACAAATTCAAAGCCCGAAATAATAAATCCAAAACAACGACAATCCTCTGGACCTGAATTCTCAAGGACGAACAGATAAGAGGCTCTTCGTTTGTTGTTTTGCTATTTGAATTTGGTGCTTGTTTCGAGTTTCGAGTTTCGTGCTTCGAGTTTCGGATTTTGGCCCGGGCAATATGACGCGTTATCTATGATCCACTACATTAGTTCAGCTTCTTCTTCTCTTCCTTGGTGCTGATTTTTTCCGAGACCTTTTCGGCGGTGTCCTGCTGTCCGTCCTGCTTGAGCAGGGCCACCAGGCGGGTGCCCAGTTGATAGAACGCGGAGTTGTAATACTCGTAATCTTCATGCGGTTTCTTGAGCATGGAGAAAAGTTGCTCGTACATCTTGACGGCCGTATCCAGTTTGTTGTCTTTGATCAGGCGGTCGGCGGCGTGGGCGGCGGCGGCGGTGACGATCTGCACGTACTTCATGCTGCCCACGGTCACCTGGGAGTAGATCTTCATCGCTTCGTCTTTCTTGCCCTGTTCGTACAGGTCGTCGGCCAGCGCCACCGACAGCGTTCCCTGGAGGTCCGGGCGGCCGCTGTAGAACGCGACGGCTTTCTTGTACACGGTCACCCTGACAGCGGGGTCCTGGAGCGTGGGAACGATCTGCGCGACCATGTTCGCGCTGTAATCGGGATACTCCTTTCCCGTTCGCGTGATCAGCGTGTCGACGAATTTCCCGGTGATCTCGGAGGAAATCTGATCGGCCTTTCGCAGCGAGATCACCAAGTCCCAGGCCGGGCGATGCGCCAGGTTCGAATCGATGGACTGATTGATGAGCGACTCGACCAGCGAGGAATCGATCGGGCAGGCGGCGGACCAGTCCGTGATGTCGGCAGGGGTGGCGTTTTTGTCCGTCGGGTCGATCCGCTTGTTGTAGGCGTCGGCGAGTTTCTTGATCTGGGCAAGGTCCGTCACTTTCGCCGGTGTCTTGGCCTTGGACTGATCGGCCGCGAACTGCGCCAGCTCGCAGGCCGCGTCGGCCTGTTCCTTGCGCTCCAGGGGCAACTGCGCCGCCGCGCCGATCAGGATCAACTCGCAATCCTGCATGTTTTTTCCCGAGGCGGGATTATACACGTCGCCCACAAAAAAGCTCATTCCGGGATAGCGGGCGGTTTGGGAATCCCATTGGGCCTGCCAGTTCTGTCCCACTCGCTTCATCATCATGCAGGCGACCCAGGCGTGGCCCGTTCCTCCGGAGGTCGTTCCCGAGACGATGGTGGCCGGTTGCCCCAGGGCCTTGCAGACCTCGCTGGCGAAGTAGGCCTGCTCGATGCACACCCCTCCGATCTTGGGGTTGGCAAGGTTTTGCAGCGTGAAATCGACGGCGGCGATTTTTTTGGGATTGCCCCGGAGGTAGTCGAAGTCGTAGGTCACGTCGAAATAGGATCTGGCCAGCACGCGTTTGCTCGCGTAGCGCTGCACGGCCCATTTTCGCTCGTCGATGCTGATGTTCGTGTCGCTCAGGTATCGGGAGATTTCGTACGGAACGGCTTTGAGGTCCGTGCGGAAGGGGACCTTGGGGTTGTCGGTGTACCAGTCGAAGGATTTCTGGTAGTCGGCGGGGTCGGGCTGCTTGTACCAGCGGCTGATGGAGGCCGTCGTGGCGAACGCGACGGCCAGGTTGCCGTACGCGGCGACGCGCTTGTCGTCCTTCTTCCAGAGGGCGTGGAGTTTTTCCATTCCCGTTTCGGGTTTTTGCATTTCCGGCAGGGCGCGGAACAGCAGCCGCGACACCTCGCGGTTCTTGACCAGCCAGGCGGAGAACTGTTTCGTGTCGTCCACCTTGTCGGCCATCGGCAGGTACTTGCACGCCCGGCGAACGTAGATCAGGTCGCTCAGGGTTTCCATCTGGTCCACGTGCCCGCAGGCCAACCGCTCGAGGATCAGCGTGTCCACGCGCTTGGCCAGGCCCTCGTACTTGCCCGCCGCGGAGGCGTCGGCGAGTTCCTGCGCCAGTTGCTTGCCGATCCATTTCTCGACCAGCCTGCCGGGCCCGGTCTTGGCCGCGCTGGACGCGCCCGCTCCCTGTGTGGCCGGTTTCGATGTGGCCGGTTTCGACGTGCTGGTTCCCGGCGCGCCTTGGGCCGACCGGTGCGCGGACCATCCGACAACCAGGCACGCCGCGATCAGCGTCGCCCACAGAACGCCTTTTCGTTTCGTCTCCGCCCTGATGCACGAATTCAAAGTTGAACGTCTCTCAGACATTGCGTACTCCTTCACCCAGACTTCTCATGTGACAATTGGCCCGCACCTTCTAATTATCTCTCAATGCCAAGGTTCCGCAAGCACGAATTAAATAGGGACGGACCCCATTTAGGAAATCTAGCAAACGTAGCATGGGCATCTTGCCCATGAGTCTCACGGGCGTCCCGCCCGTGCAAGTTCCTTTGAACATGGGCAGGATGCCCATGCGACTCACGGGCGAGACGCCCGTGCTACGGGTTTTGTCCAAATAAATGGGGTCCGTCCCTATTTAATTTGTGCTGGAAAGCCGGGCCGGACTGCACTACTCTGCCCACACCACTTGGAGAAAATCCGATGAACCACATCCTGGCTGTTGCGGCGATCTTCTTTGTCATGCTCTGCGCGACGAACCTCTGGGCGATCGAACCGTCTGCCGGGCCTCACATGCTGGCGATCTTCGGCGACAACATGGTGCTCCAGGCGGGCATGGCGGCGCCGGTCTGGGGCTGGGCGGCGCCGGGGCAGAAGGTTACAGTCAAGATCGCCGCTCAGGAGAAGACGGCCAAGGCCGACGCCAAAGGCAAGTGGCTGGTGAAACTTGACCCCCTCAAGGCCGGCGACGCGCTGGAGATGACCGTCACGGACGACGCGGGAAATTCGCGGACCATCAAGAACATCCTGGCTGGCGAGGTCTGGCTGTGCTCGGGGCAGTCCAACATGGGAACGGGCGTGGGCTATTCCGTCAACGGGCTGAAGGAAATCAGCGAGGCGAACTACCCGAAGATTCGCATCTTCCAGGTCCCCATGGCCGCCTCGCCCGACAAGCCCGCCGACGACATTGGCGCGCCCTGGGGCTGCTTCGGCGGAAAGTGGCTGGTGTGCAGCCCCGAGACCGTCGGCGCGTTCCCGGGCGTTGGATATTTCTTCGCGCGGAAGGTCCACCAGGAACTCGGCACGCCGATGGGAATGATCGAATCCGTCTGGGGCGGCACCGGCCAGGAGGCATGGCTCAGCCGCGAGGGGTTCGAGTCCGACCCGCTGTTCAAACCGCTCCTGAAAGAGAGGGACGATTGGCTGACCAAGAAGTTCCCCCAGGCCAAGGCCAAGTACGAGGCCGAGATGGCCGCGTACGTCAAACTCAAGGACCCGATCGAAACCACCGCCGACGACGGCTGGGAGGCCGCCAGCTTGGACGAATCGGCGTGGAAGGAAGTGACGCTTCCGGGCGCGGCGAAGATGAACGGCGTGGCCTGGTTCCGCCGCACGGTGCAACTCCCGGCCGAGTGGGCGGGCAAGGACCTGAAAATCAGCCTGGGCAATGTGGTCGATAACGACATTACCTATATCAACGGCGTGAAGGTCGGCGGCGCCAACGACTGGGACGCGCCGCGCGAGTACGACGTTCCGGCCGCGCTGGTCAAGGACGGCCGCGCGGTGATCGCCCTGCGGGTCGAGGGCTTTGGCGGCGGCACCGGGCCGGCCGGACAGCCCGCGCAAATGCAGCTTTGGCCGTCGAGCATCAAAGACGCAAAGCCCGTCTCGCTCGCCGGCGCGTGGAAGTTCCGCGCCGCGATCACCAGGCCGGTCCTGCCGATGGCGGACTACGGCAATCCGCCCGGGGCCGTGTACAACGGAATGATCGCGCCGCTGGCGGGCCTGGGCATTCGCGGAGTGCTCTGGTACCAAGGCGAGGGCAGCGGTTTCGAGTATCACAAACTTTTCCCCGCGATGATCCGCGACTGGCGGAAGCAGTGGGGCCAGGGCGACTTCCCGTTCCTGTACGTGCAACTGCCCAACCTCAGCACGGGCGGAAACGCCGCCGTCGAGGAAAGCTGGGTCAACGTGCGCGAGGTGCAGCTCAAGACGCTCGCGGTGCCCAACACCGGCATGGCCGTGACCATCGACGTCGGCGATGTGAACAACGTCCACTATGCCAACAAGCAGCCGGTCGGCCTGCGGCTGGCGCTGTGGGCGCTGGCGAAGGTGTACGACAAAGACATCGTCTATTCCGGCCCGCTGTACGAATCGATGAAGGTTGAGGGCAACAAGATTCGCGTCAAGTTCCGGAATGTGGGCGGGGGGCTGTCGGTCGGACAAATAAGAACGTCCGGTGGTAATTTGAACAGCGCTGACAAGCAAGCTGACAATCATGTCGGCTTGCCTGTCGGCGCACTAGAACCTTCGACGACGAAAACCCCGGGTAATCAAACCCAACTCCGGACTTTCCAGATCGCGGGCGCGGATCGCAAGTTCGTCCCCGCGGAGGCGTCCATCGACGGCGACAGCGTGCTGGTCTGGAACGACAAGGTCGCCGCCCCCGCCGCCGCCCGCTACGCCTGGCTATGCAACCCCGAAGGCTGCAATCTGTATAATAAGGAAGGCCTGCCCGCCTCGCCGTTCCGTACTGATAGTTGGCCGTGGATGGCGGAGAAACACTAACCCTCCGTGGTGCTTGCACGAGTGGAAAGGGTTGCCATGAGGAAAACATTAGGACCGATAGGCCTCATATTCGTCTTGCTGGGGCTGATCACTACCGTTTGCTTCTTAGCTATTATCAGCCAGTGGGGATGGGATACCGAAAACTTCCGCGACCACGCAGAGGGTGGCTTAGCCTTGATCTGCTTATTCGGTTGTGTGCTTGGTTGGTGTTCATTCAGGACAAGGACAGGCCGCGCGGCGGCTATCTACGGGCTTCCACTTGTCCTTTTTTGGCTCCTGCTTCTCCATTACAGTCCCTGGAATTGGTTGGATATTAAGAATCGTCCGACAACCCGAGCAACCTCCGCAACAATGAAGGCCTGCCCGCCTCCCCGTTCCGCACCGACGATTGGCCAAGGAAAGATCTGACCATGAAAACGCTGGGACCGATAAGTCTCATTCTTGTTTTGATCGGCGCGGGCGCCAGCGTCGGCCCGTTGCTCATGGGGGCTAGTGTGCAGCTTGGCCTGGCGTTTGTCACCCCTGCGATTTGCCTTGTCGGCAGCGTGCTCGGGTGGTGCTCATTTAAGACCCGCACAGGATTTGCGGCGGCGGTTGTCGGAACGCTGCTTGTTATATTCTACGGCTTCTGCATCGTGCGGGCGTTGAACCTATGAGGGTAAAGCCAAACCCATTTGCACGGCCGACCATGAAAAAGACCCTGGGATTGACCGGCCTGATACTCGTTGTGGCCGGGCTGGTTGCCACCGTTTGCTTTGTCCGGGTGGAACTGCCCATTCATCGCTGGGTTGAGATGGACGCGGCGGCCTGCGGCACGCTCGCCGTTTGCATTGCGGGTTGCGTGCTGGGTTGGCGCTCGTCCGGCGTCGGCCGATGGGTGGCTGTCCTCGGGACTCCGCTTGTGGTGATCTGGCTGGTCAAACTCGTGCTCTTCTTTGCCTGCCAGGTATATATCATCGACGAGGAATATGGTGAAGAATTCCCCTGGTCCAATTACGGAAGCCGATTAGATTCTACCGGCCAGAGTTTTTCGATAGGGACATTCCCTTCGGACTCCGCACTTCTGCCTTCTGCTGTTCGACATTCGAATGTTCGTCGGTTCGCTTTTTCTTCGCCGTTACGCTCCACGCCCAACGCTCTACGCTCTACGAGCTTGGAGGTGTATGGCCAGCACGGTGACGTCGGCGGGGGTGATTCCGCTGACGCGCAGGGCCTGGCCTAGGGATCGCGGCTGGATGGCGGAGAGTTTTTCGCGGGCCTCGTGGCGCAGGTGGGTGACGGCGGAGTAATCGATGCCGGCGGGGATGAGTTTGTCGTCGAGGTCCTTCGTATGGGCCAGGCCGGCGTTTTCCATCTGGAGATAGCCTTCATATCGCCCGTCCACGGCCAGCGAAGCGATGGCCCGCGGGAAGGCGGCCTGGAGGGCGGCGAGTTCGCGAAAACGGGGACTGGCTCCGCCGGCTGTTTGGCGGTGCCTGTCCCCTTTTTCGCCTTCGTCAGTGCGGTCGCCCCCGGAAAAAAGGGGACTGGCACCGATTTCAAACGGCGAAATCGGAGCCAGTCCCCTTTTTTCCATGCTACATAAGATCGCCTCCAGGGAATTATTGGGTTGGCGGAGGAGTTCCCAGATCGTCTTTTGGCCGATGCGCGTGGTTTTCATAAGGGCGCCGGCGCGCGACACCGCTTGGGACGCCGCGGAGAACTTTTCCCAGCGGCGGTCGTCCACGGTGCCGATTTGGCGGCCCAGCTCGGTCAGGCGGCGATCGGCGTTGTCGGCGCGGAGGCTGAGGCGGTGTTCGCTGCGGCTGGTGAACATGCGGTAGGGCTCGGTAATGCCCTTGGTGACCAGGTCGTCGATCATCACGCCGATGTAGGCCTGGTCGCGCCGCGGCACCAGGGGTTCGCGTCCGGCCAACTCCATCGCCGCGTTGACGCCGGCGATCAGGCCTTGGGCGGCGGCCTCCTCGTAACCGGTGGTGCCGTTGATCTGCCCGGCCAGGTAGAGCCCTCGCACGCCCTTGACCGCGAGCGTCGGCAGCAGTTGCGTGGGCGGGGCGTAGTCGTACTCGATGGCGTAACCGTATCGCAGAATCTTCGCCCGCTCCAGGCCTGGAATCAGCCGCACGACCTGCTCCTGCACGTCCGGCGGCAGCGAGGTGCTCAGGCCGTTGACGTACACCCAGTTGGTGTCGCGACCCTCGGGTTCCAGGAAAAGCTGGTGGCTGTCCTTGTCGGCGAAGCGGTCGATCTTGGTTTCGACCGAGGGGCAGTATCGCGGGCCGACGGATTGAATCTGCCCGGTGAACATCGGGGCGCGGTGCAGGTTGTCGCGGATGACCTGGTGAACCGCCGGCGTCGTGCCGGTCAGGTGGCAGGGAATTTGCTCCACGTCCAGGCGGTCGTTCATAAACGAAAACGGCGTGGGCGGCTGGTCGCCCAGTTGCGGGGTGCAGCGGGCGTAGTCGATTGTTTCGGCCGCCAGTCGCGGGCAGGTGCCGGTCTTGAGCCGGCCCAGTTGCACGCCCAGGCGGCGCAGGGAGTCGCTCAGGCCTGTGGCGGCCGGCTCGTCGTATCGCCCGCCCGGCCAGCTCTTGTCGCCCAGGTGCATCAGACCGTTCAGGAACGTGCCGGTGGTGATCACCACGAATTTACAATTTACAATTGACAATTGACAATTGCTCTGGGCGACCTCCGCTCTTGTGGCACCCCCAAGTCCGCTTGGGGGTGTCTGCGAACCACCAAGACACCCCCAAGAAGACTTGGGGGTGCCACAAGAAGGGGTGCCACAAAGAGACATGCCACGAATCGATACTCCCACAATCGTGCGAGCCTCACAGACAAGATCGACCGCCTCGCCTTCGATGATGGTGAGATTGGGTAGCGAGGCCAGCGCGTTTTGCACCCACTTGGCGTAGGCGTGCCGGTCGCTTTGGCAGCGGGGGCCCCAGACGGCGGGGCCTTTGGAGCGGTTGAGCATTCGGAATTGGATACCGGTGGCGTCGGCGGCCTGGCCCATCAATCCGCCCAGCGCGTCGATCTCGCGGACGATCTGGCCTTTGCCCACCCCGCCGACGGCAGGGTTGCAGGACATCTGGGCGATGGCGCCGGCTTGGAGGGTCAGCAGGGCGGTTCGCGCGCCCAGTCGGGCGGCGGCCCAGGCGGCCTCCGCTCCGGCGTGGCCCCCGCCGATTACGACAATATCAAAATCAACCGCCATGACTGGATTATAAAGAAATGCCCTCACGGGCACACTACAAACGTATTTGAAAAGCGGGGACTGAGGTCGATTTCGTCTGCGAAATCGGCGTCTGTCCCCGATT
>CAZYDC010000042.1:0-16221 GCA_964646065.1 uncultured Planctomycetaceae bacterium
CACAGCCTGCGTTGGATATCCCAGCCGGCCCGCGATGACGCTCTGAAAATGCAGGCAGGTTAGTCGCTGAGGTGACAGAGAAACTGAGTAAAGCAAAGGCTTGATGAATCAGCAGTGTGAAGGGTTTTACCTGTTTCCTTCATGGCTCTTTGCTTTTCTCAGTTTCTCCGTCACCTCAGCGACTAAAACGCCATCTTCATGGTTTAGGGCGCCCGATCATGTGCGCAAAAAAGTTGCGGCCAGTGCCGCGGGGGGGAGGCACTGGCCGCATTTTGGCGAACAGGTCGGGGGGGCCCTGTTCGTGAAAAGGAGCAAATCTTAAACAACTCTTCTCTCGCGTCTTCACTTTTGAATCGATTCAACTAAGCGAAGTATACAACAGACTCGCAACGATTGCAAAGAAAAACTCAGGTGATTACCTTATATTTTTTTATAGCATCGTCGTGACAGCACAAATCGATGAAGGTCTTGATCTTGTGTCTACTCTCTCCCATCCTGGCAAATGCAGAATTCATTTTTTTGCGTTGATTGATCCAAAAACGGGACTAGAAAAAATAGGCGGCATAAAGGTTGTGCCCGAATCGATGGCTTGGCGTCAGGAGGGCGCGGAAATGGACAAGGAACAATTCAAGGCATTGCAAAGGCAATTGACGCGGTTTGAACGACAGGTTGGAATGAATCACGGTGGTTTAGCGGTCTTGATCGAGCAACTCCAGACGATCACGAAACTCCTGGGCGAAATAAATCAAACAATGAAGCGTAACGCAAAGAAGTAAGGAACCACGGCTGGGAGACCCCAATGATGGTTGTCCCTGCCCAGGGGTGCCCGACGCACCTGCTGCTTCTTCTTTTAGTCGCTGAGGGCGCTGAGGAAGCTGAGAAAAGCAAAGAATAGGAATGAAGGCAGGAATACAGAAAGAAAATTCATTTCTCTTTTTTCTCTTCCCTCAGCTTCCTCAGCGACATGAGCGACTAACATCGCATTTTCATGGTTTAGGGTGTCCGAGGGACGGACAGGAACGACTGTGTCGAAAAAAAACGGCGGCCAGTGCCGCGGGGGGGAGGCACTGGCCGCATTTTGGCGAACAGGTCGGGGGGGCCCTGTTCGTGAAAAGGAGCAAATCTTAAACAACTCTTCTACCGCGTCTTCACTTTTGAACCGCTTCAACTAAGAGAAGTATACGACGAACCCGCAATTATTGCAAAAGAAAACTCGGGTGATTACCTTATTTTTCACAAAAAATTTACGTGATAGCACATGTATTTGCAGCACATGGCCTTACGTATAGCATTTCTCTATTAAATTTTCAAATAATTGCATTTTTCTTACTGATCCGGCTTGTTTTTTCGGGTCCAATCGAGGAACATGAGCCCATCGCCAGTCGGCACCGGCGTCCACCTGAACTTCTCCGGTTCAGGCCGCCAACGACTGGCGATTTTTATTTGGGAGAGAATGCGACACAGTCATTCATGTCCGTCCAACGGACGGACATGAACGACTGTGTAGATATTTTGTGCTCGCATTTCTCAAGACGCCCGCGAATGCCTCACCGTTTTTCGCCCGGGCGCGATATAATGAATCAGGATCACCGGAGCAGGATGGAATCCGAGGCGTGACAAAAGAGCCCAAATCGGCTCTTCGTTCAAGAACGAAAAATACGGAACGCCTCCGGATCAAACCTGCTCCATTTTTTGCCCCCCGAAAAGCAACAGCAACCACCAAGAGCACCAAGGACACCAAGAGCACGGAGAACAGAATGAATGCTGTCTCTTTCTTGGTGCTCTTGGTGTCCTTGGTGCACTTGGTGAATCGCTTAGTCGCAACTGCCCGAGGATTTTCCGGAATGCCTCGGCGTTCATGGCCGCCTGACACCTACTGGGCCGGTCTGGAATCCGAGGCCGGTTGCGACCCCGCCGACGGCTGCATCGACTTGGCGAGTTTCTCATCCGCCTCCGCCTTGGCTTTGTGGCCTAGAGTCCTGTGAATGGTGGCGCGAAATTCGTAGTACCCGGCATCGCTCGCCGGCGCCAGTTGCACCGCCTGGTCCATGTCCCCCAGCGCGCCCGCCCAATCGTCGAGAAAACCCTTGGCGCAAGCCCGATAGTAAAAGGATTGATCGGAGGCGGGATTGACGGCGAGGGCCTCCGTAAAGAGCGACTTTGCCTTGGCCCAGTCCTTGGCGTCGTAGGAACTCATGGCGATGTCGAAGCGGCCCTGGAAGATGCTCTGGTCCGCCACCGGAAGTTGGCCCATTACAGGGCGCATGACGAAGTCCGAGACCTTGCTCAGCCCGCCCTGGGCCGCCAGCACCACGAACACGATCAGCAGGACGCGCCCGGCCTTCTTCTGCACCGCCCGCCAGGCGCCCGGAAACAGGACGCTCCAAATCCGCGAACCGTCCAGCGGCGGAACGGGAATCAGGTTAAAGGCCGCCAGCATGGTATTAATGACGGCCACAAGGTTCAGGAAAAGGTGGGCCAACACCAACCAGGGGGTTCCGCGGGCGCCCAGCGCGTAGCTGTGCCGCGTCAGTTGCATCAGACAGAAGCATAGCAGCACGATCAGCACGTTGGCCGCGGGACCGGCCAGGCTGGTCAGCAACATGTCGCGCCGGGGGCGGCGAAAATTGTACGGGTTGACCTGGACCGGTTTTCCCCAGCCGATGGGCAGCAGGAAAATCGCCAGCGTCCCCAGCGGCGAGAGATGGCGAAACGGGTTGAGGCTCACGCGACCCTGGCGGCGGGGGAAGTCGTCGCCCAGCAGCCCTGCCGACCACGCGTGCGCGAACTCGTGTACGGTCAGGCCGATGATCAGGCCCGGCAACATGAACAAGGCGATTTCCAGGCTCATGTCGCCACCTCCAGTTTGTCCAGGAACCTGCGAGCGCGCTGGGCAAAGGCGACATCGGTCTGCTCCAGGTGGGTCAGCAGGCTGTCCCGCAGGGCGGCGTCGCCGATGGCATGCGCGCCCAGCGCCCGGTAATAAACCGACAACGCATTGGGCATGGTGGCCCGGGCCAAGTGTGCCGCCGCCGCGGACTCCCGGCCTTCCTTCTTGGCCAACGCCCACAGCGCGATTTCCACGATGGGGTTTTCCTCCACGGCCAGCATGTACTCGGCTCGCGGGGGAACCTGGTCGAAACGATGGTGCAGCAAGTCCACCCACAAAAACTCGTTGTGGATCTTTCGAGTCAGCACCAAGGGAAGATCCCGTCTTGTTGCAATAAGGGCCTGCCCCATGTTGGCCGCCGCCCCTGGGTCGTCTTCATGCTCGGCAATGCCGTATTCGAGAATGTCGGGCATCCCCGTGCGGCTGGGTCCAAGCGTCTTGCCCAAGGCCAGCCACTGCCTCGCACGCGGAAGGTCGCCGTCGTCGATGGCCATCAGCCCCGCGAAAGCGGCAAGATCCGTGTGCGGCCGCCGGCGGACATACTGCTCTACCCGTTGCCGGGCGGCTTCCTTCCGGCCGTCCTTGAGCATCCGCCCCAGGACCGTGATGGCCATTGCGGAATTGCCGCCCAGCGCCCACGCCCCCTGGAGCAGGACTGTGGCCGTCGGCGGGTGAAACAGCATGACCAACTGCCCCGCCCATTGCAGCGGCAGAGACAGCAACAGGCCCAACCATCGAATGACAAACATGCCAGGCTCCCGAAGAACGGCGCCCTGCTGAAAACCACAGTCAGCCGTGTGCGTGATTCTACCCTGTTTGTAGTGTGCCCGTAAGGGCATTCTGGGAAAATGCCGCACCGAAAGAAACGCCTCACGGCGTCACTACGAACCTGTGAAAATAGGGACGGACCCCATTTTCTTCGGAAAGAAAATAGTGTCCGTCCCTATTTTCACAACTGCCCCAAAATCTTCCGGAACGCCTCGGCGTTCATGGCCGCCTGGCCGCGATGGCAATTGTTGAAGAACGTGTAGACCTTGTCCACCGGCTGGGGCAGGTTGGACCAGGCGGCCAGCACCTCGCGAAGCTCGGAATCGCTGTAGAAGTAATCGTAGCGGTCGGCCATGCCGGCGTACCACTTGGCGGCGTCGCGGCTGTGAAGGCGCAGGTACGCCACGTCGGCGGTGGCCGTCGGCGGCGGATGATACAGACCTTCGAGCGGCGGCTCGTCCGGCACGACCAGGGCGACGTTCCGCTCGCGCAGGCCGGCCAGCGTAGCCGGGTCTTCCCACGAGCGATGGCGGAACTCGACCGCCAGGCGAACCGCGCGCAGGCGGTCGATCGTGTCGGCGAGGAACCGCCGCGAAGACTCGGTGCGGTGGAACGACTGCGGAAATTGCAGCAGCACGCCGGCCAGCTTGCCCGCGCTCGACAGCGGCGAAAGGTTGGCGATGAACTCCTCGCACACCGACAGGTTGCCCTTGTGCGTGATCTCCTGGTTGGCCTTGAGCCAGAACTCGAAACCCTCCGGGCTCCGCCTGGCCAGCGACTCCAGCGTGCGAGGGAACGGCATGGCGTAAAAGGTGAAATTGAGCTCCACGGCCCGGAAGTGCCGCACGTAATAATCGAACATGTCCCGCGTGCGCGTGCCGGCAGGATAGTACGTGCCCACCCAGTCCTCGAAACTGTATCCGCTGGTGCCGATCACGAATTTGGCTTGATCGATGGTCATGTCTTCCTATCAAAGTCTAGCCGACTTCCGGGAAAATGACCAATGACCAATGACGCAATGACCAATCAATAACCGAATGACCAATGTCAAATGACCATTGAGGAGCCTGGTGCCTCAATCTCCGTATTGGTCATTTGTCATTGATTGGTCATTGGTCATTGCGTCATTTCCACGCTCTGGGCCCGAATGGTCACCGCGCCGTACTGGTCCTCCACCGTTCCCGTGACCAGGTACGGGCCGTACCCGCCGATGTCGCAGGTGCGGGCCTGGTCGGGAAACACCGTCACCTCGAACAGCCCGAACTCGTCGTCGAGCGTCAGGAACAGCATGGTCCTGCCTCGCACGGTGACGGCAGACCGCTGGGCCTCCAGCACCCCGGCGATTCGCACGCGCTTTCCGACCGCGCCGGCCAGCGAGCGGCTGTCGATGAAAGACCGGGAATCGGGATTCGGGTTTCGGGATTCGGGATTCCCCTCTTCGCCGTTTCTTCCCGAATCCCGAAACCCGATTCCCGATACCCGGTAGATTTCCATAATATGCCGCCCGGTGCACAGCCCCAGGATCTGCCGCTCCTGCATGTATTTTTGCAGCGGTTCGTAGTCGCCGGGGACGACGGGCATGTTCGCGCCGATGGCCAGCAGCGACTGGCCTTGCCAGATCCGCCCCATCCGCGTGGAGAGGAACAATTCCAACTCCAGCATCAAGGCCGGTCGCGGGCGAGCGGTGAAATCGAACGCCCCGCACAGGATCATCGCGCGGGCCTGCTCGCGGCCGAGGTCCGTGCGGGCCAGGCAATCGCTCAGACCGGCGAACGGACCATGCTCCCGCGCCCGCAGCAAGCCCCCGATGTGCGCCGGCCCCAGGCCTGAAATTCGATTCAAGCCTACACGGATAACCGATTCGGGGCTCGGGATTCGGGGTTCGGGATTCGGGCAAGAAACGGCAAGAGGCTCTTCGCTGTCTCTTCCCGAAACCCGAATCCCGAAACCCGAATCCCGCGCACCTTCCTCAATCGAGAACTCCTCCTGCGACCGGTTGGCGTCGGGCGGCGCGAACCTCACTCCCCCGCGCTTGGCCTGCTCGACGTAGCATCGCGTGGGGTACATGCTCTGGTTGTTGTTCAAGGCCGAGCACCAGAATTCCAGCGGCCAATGGGCCTTGAGGTAGGCCCCGGCGTAGGCGAGCACGGCGTAGCTGGCCGCGTGGGCGCGGCAGAACGAGTACGCGTTGTACTTGGCCATCTGCACCCACATCGATTTGGCAAACTCAACCTCAACGCCGCGGGCCGTGCAGGCCGACAGGAACCGCCGCGAGAGTTCCAACCGCTCGGAGTCGTCCTGGCACTTCTGCACGGCCTTGCGGAACCGGTCGGCCTGATCCAGTCCGCAGCCCATCAACGCGGCCGCCACCAGCATCACGTCGTCCTCGTACACCATCACCCCGCACGTGTCGCGAAGAATCCGCGCGACCTGTTCCACGGGCGTTTCGTCGGGTGCCATGCCCAAGTCCGCGCGGGCATGTCTTTCTTTTCTTTCCTCTGTGGGCAGGGGGACATGCCCGCGCAGACTTGGGCATGACACCCCATTTTCGACACATTCGATTCCCCGGTGCCGGCGGATGAACACCTCTTTCATTCCGATGCTCGCCGCCCCCGGGCGGATCAGGGCCAGCACTTTCATCACGTCGCGCACGTCGCGCGGCTGCATCATCCGCAGCAGGTGCCGCATCGCGGGCGACTCGATCTGGTTGCAGCCGACCGTGTCGGCCTGCTGGAGCATCTCGATCGTCGCGGCGTCCGGCGGCAGCGTCTCGACGTCCACCGACACGCCGTGCCGCCGTCGAATCAGGTCCGTCGCGTAGCGGATCGTCGAAAGGTTGCGGTTGCCCAAGAGGTCCAGCTTGACCAGCTTCATGTCCTCCAGGCCGTTCTTGTCAAGTTGGCTGATCATCACGCCCTTGGCCGCCCGCTGCACCGGCACGTAATGATCGATGGCCTTGCGCCCGATGACGATGCCCCCCGGATGAACCGACAGAACGTGCGGTAAACCCAGGATGCTCGAAGCGAGCGAGGAAATGCGGGAACCGGGATTCGGGTTTCGGGATTCGGGATTCGGATAAGAACCGGCAAGAGGCTCTTCGCTTCTTCTTCCCGAATCCCAAATCCCGGATCCCGAATCCCGCTCCTCCGTGATTTGATCGTTGGAAAACCCCAGGGCCTTCGCCGTCTCCCGCCAGGCCGAGCGGTGCTGGAACGTCGTGTGCATGCTAACCATGGCGACGCGGTCCTGCCCCCATCGCCCGAAGGCGTAGGCGATCACGTCGTCGCGGATTCGCCAGCAAAAATCCACGTCCAGGTCGGGGAAGTCCTCGCGGTACTCGTTGAGAAACCGCTCGAAGGGAATCTCGAACGCGATCGGGCAGACGTTGGTGATGCCCAGCAGGTACGCCGCCAAACTGCTGCCGCCGCTGCCCCGCCCCGCCACCGGCGCCCCTCGCCGCCGCGCGTACTGAACGATGTCCCACACCACCAGGAAATATTCGCAGAAACCCTTGCGGGCGATCAGGTCCAACTCCTTGGCCAGCCGCGCCGGCGCCGCCTCCGGCACGTCCGAACCGTATCGCCGCCAAAGGCCCTCCTCGCACAGTTGCCGCAGGTGGGCCAGGGCGTCCAGCCCCTCGGGACATTGATAATCCGGAAACACGGGCCGGCGAGGCAGCAACTTGAAGTCGCCGCACATCTCCGAAAGCCGCTGGTTGTTCCTCGCCGCGTGGAAAAGGGGACATTCAACCCGCCGCGGCGGGTAGAATGTCCCCTTTTCCAGCTCCGCCGAACTTCGCAGCACCGCGCGCGAATCCGGAAGCTCCGCGGCGGCCACGTTGTCCATCGTTCCGCCGGTGCGAATCGCCGCCAGCAGCCGCGCCGCGGAGTAATCCTCCGCACAGGCCATCAAGGCCTTGCCCGACAACACCGGCGCCAACCCGCGATCCAGCGCGCACTGCTCCAGCGCCCGCAACTGGCTGTGCGTCTGCGTGGCCGGATCGATCCCCAACCAGATCCGCCCCGGCGCCACGCCCGCCGACAATAGTTCCCCGACCAAGTGCGGCTGCTCCACGATCAATTGCAAGCCTGAGGAGAGTTCCGCCAGATCGCGACAGAGGCGGGAATCGGGGTTCGGGAATCGGGGTTCGGGATTCGGGGAAGAAACAGAAAGAACCTCTTCGCCGTTTCCATCCGAGTCCCGAATCCCGATCCCCGATTCCCGTCTTCGCTGTTCTTCCCGAATCCCGAACCCCGAATCCCGCTTCCCGATCTTCGTAATAGCTTGGCACAAATTTTCATACCCCTGCTCGCTATCGACCAGGGCGACGAGGGCGGCGTCGCCTTCGACCAGTTCGGCCCCGAGGATCGGCGTCAGACCCGCCCGCGTCGCCTGCTTCCAAAACAGCGTCGCACCGCACAGATTGTTCACGTCCGTCAGCGCCAGCCGCCGGTGCCCCAGCGCGGCCGCCCGATCCACCACCCGCTCCAGCGCGCTAGGCCCCCGCAGCAGCGAGTAACCGCTGCGGACGTGCAGGGGACAAAGAGCGGGATTCGGGATCCGGGTTTCGGGATTCGGGTTTTCAGAATTGGATATCATGGGATTTGTTTTGGTAATAAACTTCTGATGAGACTTCCGATAAGCTGCGAACAGCTATTGGTTTGGGCCAGCAATTCATTGAGAGTCTTTTCATCGAGATAGTTCAAATCATGGGCGAGGAACAATTGGGTTTGCACTTCATAAAGACCTCCTCTTGCAATTTGAAGAAAATGCACGTAATCCTTCCGGCTTCCACGGCCGTACCCTTCCGCGATATTGGATGGTATGGAAACGACCGCTCGGCGCAATTGCGAAGTAAGACAATAAAGTTCTTCACGCGGAAACTTCTGGGATGCGCGATAGACCTGCTTCACCAATTGCCGAGCCCGTTGCCAAGCCGTCAAATCGAAATAGTTTCTAATTTCGTCTCGATGTTCCATTCTGTCTGGAGGAAGCTCTGCCATAGTCCATTTTCCTTTCCAAAAGATGTTCTTCATTCCCGGAACCCGAATCCCGAGTCCCGAAACCCGAGTCCTCATTTTGTTAAGGATGGCGTCCTGAGCACAAATCCATAATCGTTCTGCCGCAACTGCCCCAGCAGGGCGATCGATTCTCCGTTGACCATCGCGGCGTGGCCGAAACGGTCGCGGATCGCGTCCAAGGCCTGGTACAGTTCGCGCCGCTGTACTTTTGCCGGCGGGTCGAACAGCCGCCCCACGCTCGATAGCGGCGAGAACTTGTCCAGCACCACGCCCACGTGCCGCAAGGCCACGCGGCGCTTGTGCAATTGCCCGAGCATCAGGCCGACTTCCTGGAACACCTCCTCGTCGGCGGCCGTCGGTTGCGGCAGCGTTCGGCGGGCGTCCAGCTGTTTCCAATCGTCGTACCGAATCGAGAGCCCCACGCCGCCGACGGCCAGGCCGCGCGACCGCGCCATCCGCATCGCCCGCTCCAGCAGGTAAAACAACATGCCGCGAATCTCGACCAGATCGCAGGTGGGCCGGTGAAACGTGGTCTCCCGCGAGATGGTCTTGGGCATCCGCTCCGTTCGTGTGGCACAGCCGCCCTCGGCTGTGGGTGGAGGTCGGGTGCCATGCCCAAGTCCGCGCGGGCATGTCCCCCTGCCGGAAGAGGAAACCAAAGAAAGACATGCCCGCGCAGACTTGGGCATGGCACCCAATTCCTGCCACGGCTCTCGTCCGCGGCAGCGCTCGTAGATCGCCTCGCCTCGCGCGCCCATCAAGGCCGCCAGCGTCGCGCGGTCCAGCGTCGCCAGTTCGGCCACCGTGCGGATGTTCAGGTCGTGCAGCAGCCGCGCGGTCTTATGCCCCACGCCAGGCAACTTTTCGATCGGCAGGCCGGCGAGGAATTCCGCCTCCCGCCCCGGCGCGATGTAGGCCACGCCTCCCGTAATCCTGGGTGACGGCCATCCCTGGCCGCCACCTCCGAACGCGGCGGCCAAGGATGGCCGTCGCGCAGAAAGAGGGAATGGCTGCCGCTCAGAAGAAGGGAATAGCCTCGCAATATCTTCCACTCGCGGCTTGGCCGAGCTGGACGCGATCTTGGCCATCATGCGATTGCCCGCCAGACCGACCGACACCGGCAGGCCGACTTCCGCCAGCACGCGGGCCTGGAGCTTTCTGCCCAGTTCCAGCGGCGGCCCGTGGATGCCCGCCATTCCCGTCGCGTCGCCGTAGGCCTCGTCCAGGTACGTCTCCAGCCCGCACGTGAACGCGCGGCAAACTTCCCAGACGTGCTCGGCGAAGCAGCGGTAAATCTGGTAGTCGCCCTCCAGCACCACCGCCTCCGGGCAAAGCCGCCTGGCCTCGTGCAAGGCCATGCCCGCCCGCAGCCCCCGCGCGCGGGCCTCGTAACTGCACGAGGCGATCACCCCGCACCCGACGATCACCGCCCGCCCCCGCAACGCCGGCAGCAACAACTGCTCGACGGATGCGAAGAAGGCATCGACGTCGATGTGGAGGGTTAGTTCTGGAATTTCCATGGGGTTCTCTGTGAAGTCAGAAACAGCGAACCGCAGAATATCGAACCGCAGAACCGCAGAAGGCAGAAGTAAAGACTCAAAATGAAGGCTCTGTACTTCATCCTTCTGCGGTTCGATTGTTCGATATTCTGCGGTTCGCTGTTTCCGGTCATTGTCATACCATTGTTGGACATTTCAGTTACGCCACGACGATCTGGTCCAGCCGCCACTGGACCTCCGCGCTGGAAAAATGAATGTAGTACGTCTCGTTTCCGACCTGGACGCTGTAGTGCAGGCAATAGCCGCCGCCGGATTGGCCGGCCGGTCCGCGATCGATCCACCGCCCGTTGACGGCGTCCACGCGATACTCGCGAGTGCCCCAGCGGAACCGCAGAGGCTGGCAAGCCCCGCCGGCGAAACTCGCCAGCACACGAATCGGCTCGTCGATTTTTTCGATGTTCATGGCTGCTACCGTGGGGCCGGATACCGGATACCGTGGGACCGTAAGAAACTGCTCTTCGCTGTTACGGTCTGCGGTCTTCCGGTCTCCGGTATCCGTCTCTTCATGCCTAACAATTACCTAACATCATATCGGCCTTTTGCCGCCCCGTCAAGCGTGGTGAAAAAACTTTATGGTGGCACCCCCAAGTCCGCTTGGGGGTGTCTGGGAACATTCACGCAACCGGGGACAAATCCGCCGCACCGGATCGCCATGCCAGCCATTTATTACGGCCGCGAAATCCGTTAGAATAGTCCATCGATGCCGTCCCCGGAGCCTCCGACAACCCGCCTGACGAATTTCGAGCACCTGTTCCGTTCGCTGCGCGGGCGGAATTTTCCGCTGTTCTTTTTCGGCCAGGGGGTGTCGGTCATCGGCACGTGGATGCAGAGCATGGCCTTGGGCTGGCTGGTGTACAAGCTGACGAACGACCCGTTCATGCTGGGTCTGGTCGGGTTCGCGGGCACGATTGTCTCGTTCCTGATCTCGCCGATCGCCGGGGTGTTTACCGACCGGTGGAACCGTCATCGCGCGCTGGTGGCCATGCAGGCGCTGTCGATGCTCCAGGCGAGCGTGCTGGCCGCACTGACGCTGACGGGGACGATCCAGGTCTGGCATATCGTGGTCTTGGCGATGTTCCTGGGCGCGATCAACGGCATCGACATCCCCAACCGCCAGTCGTTCGTGGTGCAGATGGTCCAGCGGCGCGAGGACCTGCCCAACGCGATCGCGCTCAATTCGTTTATCTTCAACGGCGCGCGGCTGCTGGGGCCTCCCATCGCCGGATACATCGTCTGGGCGGGCAACCGGCCGGCGGGCGGCGCGGGCTCTGCGACCCTGAGCGTGCATGGCGAGGGCCTCTGCTTCGCGGCCAACGCGATCAGCTATGCCGCCGTCATCGTGGCCCTGCTGGCCATGAAGATCTCGCCGCACGTCAACGGGCCCCGCAAGCACGTGCTGCACGAACTTCGCGAGGGCCTGGCCTACACGGTGGGATTCCCGCCCATCCGAACGCTCCTGCTGATGCTGGGCTTGCTGGGGTTCACGGCCATGCCCTACGCCACGCTGCTGCCGGTGTTCGCACGGGACATCCTGCATGGCGGGCCCGAGACTCAGGGCCAACTCCTGGGCGCCGCCGGGGCAGGCGCTCTGCTCGCGGCGATCTACCTGGCCTCGCGCCGCAGCGTTCGCGGGCTGGGCATCCTCATCGGCCTGGCGGCGATTCTGCTGGGCGCGGCGTTGGTCGCCTTCGGCCTGTCGGACATCCCGACCGTTTCCCTGGCGATCCTGACGCTGGTGGGGTTCGGGCAGATGACCCAGATGGCCGGAACCAACACGATGCTGCAAACCATCGTGGACGACGACAAGCGCGGGCGCGTGATGAGTTTCTACACGATCGCCTTCATGGGCACGACGCCCTTTGGCAACCTGCTGGCCGGGTGGTCGGCCAAGCACATCGGCGCGCCGCACACCGTGATGATCGGCGGGGCGATTTGCATGATCTGCGGCCTCCTGTTCATCCGCAACCTGCCCAACCTCCGCAAGCACGTCCGCCCGATCTACGTGAAAATGGGCATCATCTCCGAAGAAAGGCAATAGGCATCAGGCACTGGTTTCGGACCCCAGTGCCTAATGCCTGTTGCCTGTTGCCTATTAAAACGAACCGGAGCAAAGCGGCCTTTTGAGGGCGTCCCACAAGGGGATTTTTTTATGGTCCTGGTTGAGACCTCTATCGCCTCATCAGTTTGCCGTCGTGCTCCGGCTCTATTAGATAATAGGGAGGCTATGGCGATTTTTCAGTAATTCCAAGAACGGGTTTCGGGATTCGGGGTACGGGATTCGGGAAGAAACAACGAAGAGTCTCCTTGTCGTTTCTTCCCGAAACCCGAATCCCGAATCCCGAAACCCGAATCCCGTCCTACTCGACCTTTCCCATCGCCCGCACGACCGAACCCGGCGGCATGGCGATGCGGAGCAGCTTGCCCTTGGCCTCGACGGTGGCGGACTTGGAGAGCTTGACGGCGCTGGGGCGCTCGAACGTGTTGAGCGAGAGGAAGTCCTTGCCCGCCAGCGTGACCACCTTGGCCTCGCGGACCTTTCCGCCGCGGATTTCCAGTTCCATTTCCGCCGGTTCGGTCGGATGCGTGTTGCAGGCCGTCACGCACAACGTGCCGTCCTTGACGGACGCCGAACCCTCCAGCGCCTTGAGCGAGAACGCGCCGCCCTTGTCGAGGTAGCAATCCCTGCAGTTCTGGGCGAAGCTGCCGCCGTCGCTGATCGACTCGCCGCCCGAGAGGAACCGCACGGCCTGGCCGCCCTTGTGCGGGCGGTACAGGTCGAAGACGTGATACGTCGGCGTCTTGACGACCTTGTCCTCCTGCACCAGCAGCAGGGACTGGAGCACGTTGATCATCTGGGCGATGTTGGCCATGTAGAGTTTGTCGGCGTGGTTGTTGAACACGTCCAGGGTCAACGCGGCCACCAGGGCGTCGCGCATGGTGTTCTGCTGGTAGAGCCCGCCCATGGGCTTGCCAGGCTCGATCGGGTGCCACGCGCCCCACTCGTCCAGCAGCAGCTTGACCTCGCGCTTCGGGTCGTACTCGTCCATGATCGTGCGATGCCCGACGATGATCCCCTCGACCGCCCGCGCCTTGGCCAGCAATTCCAGCCACTCGGCGGCCGTGTATTCGGTCGCGCTCTTGCCGGCCGTGCCGCAATAATAGTGCGCGGCGAAACCGTGCATCATGCCCTTGCGATTCCAGAATCCCTTGCAGGTCTTCTCGAAGAACCGCCGCGTCCAGGGCCAGTCCTGCTGCATGGGCCCCGAGGCGATGCAGAACGGATCGCTGCCGGGGTAGCGGTACACGTACGTGCGATACCGCATGTACAGGTCCATGTAATATTCCGGCGTCATGTTTCCGCCGCAGCCGCCGTTCTCGTTGCCGATGCCCCAGTACTTGATGTTGAACGGCTCGGCCGCCCCGTTCGCGCGGCGCTCGTTGGCGAGCGTGGAATCGCCCGCGAAATTGCAATATTCCACCCACTCCTGGAGTTCCTGCACGGTGCCGCTGCCGACGTTGCCGGCGAAGTACGGTTCGGTCCCGAGCATCCGGCAGAAGGCGGCGAATTCGTGCGTCCCGAAACTGTTGGGCTCCGGCGCCATGCCCCAGTGAACGTTCACGCGCTTGGGGCGCCCGGATTGCGGGCCGATGCCGTCGCGCCAGTGGTACATGTCCGCGAAACACCCGCCCGGCCAGCGAAGCACCGGCAGCTCCAGCGGCTTCAAGGCCGCGACCACGTCGTTGCGAATCCCGCCGGTGTTGGGGATGGCCGAGTCCTCGCCCACCCACACGCCGTTGTAAACCAGCTCGCCCAAGTGCTCGGCAAACTGCCCGTGAAGATAAGGACTGATCGTGCCGATCTTCTCGCCCAGCAGCACGACGGCTTTTTGAACGGTTTCCATTTTATGTCATCCTTTGTTTTGGTTTCGGTGGAATAGCGGAAATAATATCGCCGACAAAGCGAATAGGCAACGACCTCACCTCTCCCTTCAAGGGAGAGGTCGGCCCGCAGGGCCGGGTGAGGGCCGGCCGGGGTGAGGGGCAGGCCGGGGCTGGAAGAACAGAAACCGGCCCTATTTTCCCCAGGCGTCTTTGCCTACCTGGGCTTCAAACGGCAGAACGGACTGGCACCTGTAGATTCTCGGTTTCTCCGGTGCCCTGTCTCTCACCAAACCCAAACGCTTCAGAACATTTTCGTACCAAGGCGTCGGTTGCCACGTTGGGGTGAACCGCCAAATCTCGAATTTGACAGCAATGGTCCCTTTGTAGGTCCCGGGCTTGAAGGCCGCGAATGCGCCAACTTCAAGCTCTTTCTGCCCGGGCCTGGAGCTTGAGAGAGTTCCTGTGTTCCCGAACCCAAAGTACACGTCATCGCTTTGCCCAGAACTGGTTGGGTTTGTACTCGGCAAGACCCCTTGCTCGTTTCCCACAAATGAAATTGTGCTGGAGTAATGCCCACTCAATTGTGTCGAAACGAGGGCTCGTATACCAGACAGAATAGATTCGGTGAAGTCATGGTGGAGTCCTATCTCCGGGTGACACAGATCGACGTTAACGCAGACGCATCTCCCCGGAGCCTGGTCTTCATTTTGAAAATGTAGAATGGAACTTTTAGGTCTTTTCACCATCAATAGTTCCCCGAGCACGGCCTCGCCATCGGCCTGAGACGCTCGGCCATCATAAAGCGTTTGGATCAACGGCTCGATGGTCACTTTGCCGGGGTTGACGCGGAAGTCGGCCAGCAGATGCTCCACACGACGGTGCTCATACCACGGCAAGATGTAAGGGCTTACTAGAACGTACGCCGCCAGGATCAGGGCGACGATCCCCAGCCCAGCGACCCACTTTTTCCGCCGCGACATAGCCATGGCGTTATGATAACCGTTCGATGCACAATAGTCACCGGGCCTCCGGGCGGGAAAATAGGGACGGACACCGCGGGAACTCCCTTGCCGAAACAGCCAAGCCCGGCAGAATCACGAACTTCGCCGGCAGTGGTCGTCAGCGAGGGGCCATATAATTTGGGATGGTTAATTGCGTAGAGGTGAGGCAATGAAAAATACGACGGCGCCAATCACCGACCCGCTGCTGCTGCGTCTGACTCGCCGCCAGTTTCTGGCCGCGGCCGCCGCGGGCGCGGTCTTGTTGCGATGCGGCAGGTGGGCCTACGGCGAGGTTACGGGGCTGGTCATGCCGAAGTTGGCCGCCTATGACGACCTGATGTCCGCCTTCATGCGCAAGCACGATCCGCCCGGCGCCGCGTTGGCCGTCACGTATCACGGCCGCCTCGTCTACGCCCGCGGGTTCGGTTTTGCCGACCTGGAAAGAAAGGAGCCGGTGCGGCCGGCTTCGCTGTTTCGCATCGCCAGCCTGAGCAAGCCCTTCACCGCGACGGCCGTGATGCACCTGATCGAAAAAGGCAAACTCAAACTTGACGACCGGGTGTTTGGGCTTCTCAAGATCAAACCGCATCTCGAACGGGGCGCTCGCATGGACGGGCGCTGGCGGGAGATTACCGTGCGCCAGTGCTTGCAGCACACCGCCGGATGGGACCGCGACAAATCGTTCGACCCGATGAGCGCCGAGACCGCCGAACAGGTCGCCAAGGCGTTGAAAGTTCCGCTGCCCATCGAGCCCAGGCAGATCATCCGCTACACGATGGGCAAGCCGTTGGATTTCGATCCAGGCACTGCCTACGCCTATTCGAACTTCGGTTACTGCGTGTTGGGCCGGATCATCGAGGCTGTTTCGGAGAAGCCCTACGAGAAATTCATGCCCAAGGAGATTCTCGCCCCTCTGGGCATCCACGGCATGAGGTTGGGCAAGGACCTCCTCAAGGACCGCGCGCCAGGCGAAGTGAAATATTACGACGGCCGCCATCGCACCGGCCGGGCCATCTCCGGGCCTAAGATCGGCCAGGAGGCGCCCCTGCCCTACGGCGTCGAGTGCATCGAGACGATGGACGCCAACGGCGGCTGGATCG
>CAZYDC010000043.1:0-15659 GCA_964646065.1 uncultured Planctomycetaceae bacterium
CAAATAGCAAAACGACAAACGAAGAGCTTCCGATCGGGTCGTCCTTGAGAATTCAAGTCCAGAGGATTGTCGTTGTTTTGGATTTATCATTTCGGGCTTTGAATTTGTTTCGGATTTCGTGCTTCGGATTTCGAGTTTTGGTGACTGGGGCGCGACAGAGAAAACCGCATCTGCTTGAAACACTACACTAGGAACCGGGGTGCGTGGTGGGGGCGCCTAGATCGCTGACGTGCTGGAGGCTTCTTTCCATGATCTTGAGCTTGGCCTGGATTTCCGGCGCCAGGGCCTGGACCTGCGGGGGGCTTTCGACCGAACCGTTGAAGATCGTGACGCCGGCCTTGTCCTTGACGGTCAGGAACTTCTTGCCGTTGTCCACGCGGAGCGTCATGTCGTATTTCGCGTCACTGTAAACGATCTGTGTGGGCACGAACTTGGACGGCGGCTCCAGCAACTTGCAATCCATCTGAAGCTTGGGCAGCAGCGGCAGCACGTCTTGCGGCGCCTTGTCGAGTTCTTCCTTCGTGTTGACGGGTCCGCTGAAAACCACGCGGCCGGTCTTGGCGTCGGTCACGGTCAGGCTCTTGCTGCCGCCTTCGATGGCGTACTTGAGCAGATATTTTCCGTTGCCGACAGTGGCCTGGAAGGAATTCGGGCCCATGCCCGCAAGCCTCGCCCGCGTTTCGACCGTCTCCGTTGGTACGGGGCCGAGAACTTCCTGCTGGCCCAGCGTGGCCGTGAGGGTCATCTCCTGAGCGCCGCGGAAGATCTTCATCGCGGTCTGCCGGCCGGGCTGGAAGCTTCGCACCAGCACCGTGAATTGAGGCAGGTTGATGAGCAACTGGTCGTCGAGCTTGACCAGCACGTCGTTGACTTTGAGTCCGGCAAGGTCGGCGGGACTCTTGGGAACCACGAAGAACACCCGCAGCCCCGTCCCAGCCGGCAGGTTGAGTTGCCTGGCCGTCGCCGGGTCCAGCGTGGTAGCGGCCAGGCCCAGGTATGCGACCTTGGCCCGTGCCTGCGGCGGCGGCGCGGAGGCCGGGGCTGTAGCCGGTGCCGTCGCGGGGTTCGAGGCGGAAACATCCGCCATCGCCATAGCGGGAACCATCGACAAAATCACCGTCAGGATTTTCGCGCAGGTCATCTTCCGGCGGCTCCTGATTACTTCACGTCGGCCTGGATCAGAATGATTTCCCGGTGAGGCGCTCCGGTGGTTTCAATGTGGATTCCATTGGTCTTGTCCACCCAGGTGGTCTTGTCGAACTTTTCCTCGGTGATGCGGTGCATGGGCGGCTGATTGTCCCCGCCGGGGATGATCTGGTCGTCGATGACGTTGACGACCGGCACGACGCTGACCTGCTCCAGACGGAGGGCGGCCACGGGCCGGTTGACCTGCTCCAGATGGACGGCGGCTACGGGTCGGTTGTTGTCTGCGCTGTCGGCGGGCCAATGCGCCAGCACGACGATCAGCAGCGCCGCGGCGGCCGCCAGGGCCGAACCGAGTCCGACGTACGACCAGATTTTCAGGGTCGGCCGGGCCATCACCCGCGCGTCCATCGACGTCGGGGGCCTTTCCAGCGGCAACCTTCGCAACAGCGATTCCAATTGACGATCATCGAGAGTCATAGTTCACCATTTTGCCTTAGAACACCCAACAAAAAAGCCAACCGCAGAGAACGCAAAGAACGCAGAGTACAGAATTAATTCATTCATACATCTTTGCGGCCTCTGCGTTCTTGGCGGTTTCTCTTTCATGTTGTCGGTTCTTACACAAGCTTCTGGGCCGTTTGCTTGAGCCTCTCCAGCGCCCGTCGATACCGCGAAGCCACCGTCGGCAGCGGTTCGCCGAGCATCTCGGCCACCTGTTCAAATGTCAATTCCGCGTACACGTGAAGGACGACGGCCTGCCGTTGTTCGTCCGGCAGTTCCTCGACGGCCTTTCGCATCAGCTCCTGCCGTTCCATGTCGATCGCGGCGGCCAGCGGGTCGTCCATCAGGCCGTTGTAAATCGACGCCTGCTGCACGTCCTGCATCGCCGGGATCCGCCTGACCTGGTCGATGGCCGCGTTGCGAACTGCGGCAAAAACGTACGGCACCAAATCCCGACGCGGCGAAAGGCGGCTTTTCCACAGCCGCATGAAGGCCTCATGCACCGCGTCTTCGGCACGGCTATGGCAGCGGGTTATCGACAACGCCAGCGTAAAGAGCCCTTGTCGGTGCTCCCAGTACACCTCTTCAAGCTGTTGCCTGATCGGCTTGGCCATACGTTGCACATTCAATCTTAACACGTACGTTTAAGCGAACTTTATGCAATTACCGCAAAAAATTAATGCCGGCATTCTAGCATACACGGGGGTGGGGTTTCATCGGACAGGTGCGACACAGTCATTCATGTCCGTCCAACGGACACCCCAAACCATGAAAATGCCGTGTTAGTCGCTGAGGGCGCTGAGAACGCTGAGAACGGCAAAGAAATATAAATGAAACGGATAAGCTCTGGCCCATCCGATTAAAGCGTAGTTCATCCGATAGAGGGTGAACTGACGCGTAGGCTGTTTGTCTTCAATAAAATCAGCCACGGGTTGCCCGTCTGCGGGCTACCCGTGGGTAGCGGTGCAAGGAGCTCCTGCCGCGTAGCCGTTGAATAATCGCGGGTTATGAGAATCGGCCTAGGCCTTGCGAGGGATTATCGAACCCCATCCGGGGTACTTGGAAACGGCCTCCAATCCACGGGTAGCCCGCAGACGGGCAACCCGTGGCTATTTTATCAAAGACGAAGAAGTCGTTCGGTTACTAAGCTTGGTGTAGCGTTTTGCACTCTTCAGCAGGCGAACCGTGCTTCCGCCGGATGAGCCTAAGCTCTTCATCCTGCTAATTATCTTGTTTTTGCTTTTCTCAGTTTCTCTGCGACCTCAGCGGCCAGCATATCCGCCCTTTGAGAACAGGAGGCGGAGAGACAAAGAAAAACGGGCAGGCGCCGACTGTCCGCCGACGCGGGCGGAAATATGACGTTTTCATTTAAGACACTGTGTACAAATAAGTTAATCTGATTTTACCAACGGAACAAGTAGTGACTTTCTCAGCAAACCTCTTATTTTAAGGCAAATCCTGACTGCAATGTACAAAAATGTGAACTCCAAACTGTACATTAAATTCGGGGGGTTCGAATAAAACAACTTTTTTTTATTTCCTTTGACCACAGTGCTTTATCTGTCTGTCCGGAATTCTTGCGAACAGAAATGTGAACTCCAAACTGTTCGCAACGGGTAATAGTGGAGGCACTTGTTGTGCTTCCCGACGTGTCCGGAGGCCGCGAGATCCGGATGCCGGTGACCGGATACGGGAGACCGTAACGGCTTTCCGGCTTCGTCAGAACTACGCCGCGACATGGAGACGCAAGAGAGAACCGCGACGGTGCGAGTGAAATGAGGATTTGTCCGTGGCGCCCGCCGCAACGGGCGCCGGCAGAGCTTGAAAAGCTATGCCACGACAACTGACAACGCAACCGGCGGCGCCGGCAACGCCGCCTGCCGGTGTGGATGGCGGCCCTCGCGGGCCACCACCAGAGGAGAGTCCCTATGAAAAATTTGAGCGACAAAAAACGAAAAGGGCTAAAATTAGGGGGTCTGAAAATGATAACATGCTTATTACCACATAGTTATGACTTTGGAATCGGGGGCGCACGGGTTCCAGTGGCTTCACAGCCCGTTCCGGTGGCTTGCAAACGGGTTCTAGTGGCTTGCAGATGCATGCAAAACAGGTTCCAATGCGTTCCGAATCTCGCGGTTTGCTGGGTTTTGGCGAGGCAATTCATCGAAAAACACCCCTTGGGGGCTCAGAGCAGCCTCGCGGGGCCGCTAAAAACGGCTATTTTCAAGAAGCCCCTCACGGGGCCACTACATGCAGATAGTGACCGGACGGGGGCTGTGGTAAACTGTGTTCAACACGTAACGGAGTTTTTTATGAGAATCGTCAGTGCCTCGCTTGTGATCGCTGTGGTCGTCGCCGCATTGTGCTCGGCCGCTCTTGCCGGCGGCGGGCCGGAAAACGTCGCGGTCGTGGTCAATGCCGACAGTTGGGCCTCAGAGGCAGTCGCCAACGAGTTTATCCACCTGCGTCGCATTCCGCCCAACAACGTCATCTACCTGAGCCTGGGCCCGACTCACGACTTTGGCACCGTGGACGTGGACTTCTTCCGCCAGAAGGTGCTCGCCCCGGTCCTGGCGGCGATCAAGGAGCGCGGACTGGCCGCGCAGATCGACTACGTGATCTATTCCACCGATCTGCCCAACAGCGTCAATTTCGCCTCCGACCTGTCGGGGAACAATGGCAATTACGCGACCGCCTCGGCCACGGGGCTGACCTATCTCTATCAGCGCGTGCTGGCCAAGGACACGGGATACCTGAGCATGGGCTCCAATCACTATGCCCGCGTGCCCGGCCAGTATCATCCGTCCGGGCGCCATTGGATGCGCCAACCGCTGCCCACCACCAAGGCCAGTCCGGAGGCGGCCCAGTCCTCGCCGCCGGCCTTGGGTTTTCGCAACTCGCAGGCCTGGACCTCCGGCGGCGAAGCGGACGCCTCCGGCAAGGGCGAACGCTACCTGCTCTCGACGATGCTGGCCTGGACCAGCGGGCGAGGCAATTCGGTCGCCGAGGCGCTGGACTGCCTCCGCCGCTCCGCCTCCGCCGACGGGACCTGCCCCAAGGGCACGATCTACTATATCGTCAACGAGGACATCCGCGCCCGCACCCGCCAGTGGGGGTTTGCCTCCGCCGTCGCGGAACTTACGGCGCTGAGTGCCCCGGCGGAAATCTTCGAGACCAAGGGCAACGGCCTGCCGGAAAAGAAAACGATCGCCGGCCTGATGGCCGGCAGCATGTACTTCAGCTTCACCGGGTCGGGCAGCACGCTCCAGCCGGGCGCCATCGCCGAGCACCTGACCAGCTTCGGCGGCGTGCTCGACGAGTACTGCGACCACTCGCCGATGACCGAGTGGATCCGCTGCGGCGCCGCGGGCACCAGCGGAACCGTCACCGAACCGTACGCCATCCAGGCCAAGTTCCCCATGCCCAACATGCACGTGCATTACGTCAAGGGCTGCTCGCTGGCCGAGGCGTTCTACCAGTCGCTCATGGGGCCTTACCAACTGCTGATCCTGGGCGATCCGCTGTGCAGGCCCTGGGCCAAAATCCCCCAGGTCAAGGTCGACGGCCTGCCCAGCGAACCGGCCGCCGGAACGCTGGCGATCACGCCTTCGCTCAAGAACGCCATGAAGCTGCTCCAGTGGGAATTGTTCGTGGACGGCCTGCGAATCGACAAGGTCGCGCCGGACGGGAAGTTCGCCTTGAACACCGCGGAGATGCCTGACGGGTATCACGAGCTGCGCGTGGTGGCCGTGACCGCCGACCCGATCCAGACCCAGGGCGAGTGCATCCGGTCCATCTTTGTCAACAACGGCGGGCACAAGATTTATTTCCACCGGGTGGACAACGCCAAGATCGACTACGGCCAGAGCGTGCAGGTTCAGGCCGGCGTCAGCGGCGCCAAGACCATGATGCTGATCCACAACGGAAGGTGCATCGATGCGGCCAAGGGCGCCGAGGCGACGTTCACGGTCGATAGCCGCCTGCTTGGGACCGGCACGACGTCGCTCCAGGCCGTCGGCGTGCTGGATGCCCCGGCTGCGCGAGCCGATACGCCCAGCGCGACTACAAGCACGGGCCAACCGGCCGCCGTCAACGTCTTCTGCCCGCCGGTGACGCTGACGATCGTGCCGCCGCCAGCCCTGGCCAAAGCTGATGTTGACCCCGCCAAGCTGGTCAACGGCGCGCTGCTCTCGGGCGTGAAGGCCGAGCCGATGACGCTCGACGACAAGGACATCAACAAGTATCGCCTCCGCGATCAGTGGCTCCAGCAGGCCGGCGCCAAGCCGGGGCAGAAACTCGAACTCGTCGGATATGTCGAAGCCGCCGATGACGACATGCACCAGTTCCAGGTGTCCACCGACGGCCAGTGCGAGCTGACGCTTGACGGCCAGACGCTCAAGCCCGCCGGCGGCGGCACGGGCTGGCAGTTCCTGCCGGTGAACCTCCAGAAAGGCCCGCACCGCCTGGTGGCCAAGATCACGGTTGGCCCGACGCAGATGCTCTGCATCCGCTTCGGCGGCAGAGGCACGCAGACGCTGGAGGCCAAGACGTTCCGGCACGTGAAAGGCTGAGAAACCGTAGCACGGGCGTCTCGCCCGTGAGTCGCATGGGCATCTTGCCCATGCCTGCTGTTTTTTCTGTTTCTTCTCGTGTAGGGGAAAGAAACAGCGAAGACATGGGCGGGACGCCCATGGGACTCATGGGCAAGATGCCCATGCTACTCAAAGGAAAAGTCTTGAATCCTTGTCCAAAGGAAGTGAAAGTAGCGGAGACAGGCCCGCAAGGGTGCGGGCCGGGCTCACTTTTTGAAAACCTCTGTTCGTGAAAGGCACTGACAATGGATTGGTATTATGCGCAGGGCGCGGAACGTCTGGGTCCGCTGACGGAGGAGCAATTCCAGCAGGCGGTGGGTGCGGGCACGGTCAATTCGGCCACGCTGGTGTGGCGCGAGGGCATGGCCCAGTGGCTGCCCTACGGCCAAGTCGCCGTCGGCGGGGTCGCGGTGGCCGAGGGCGGAGTCTGCTCGCAATGCCGGCGGAACTTCCCGACCGACGAACTGGTGTCGTACGAGGGGCACGTCGTCTGCGCCGAGTGCAAGCCGACCTTCCTCCAGCGAATCCGGGAAGGCGTGATCTCGCCTGTCGTCCTGCGATACGCCGGTTTCTGGATCCGGTTCGTGGCCGTGTTCATCGACGGCATCCTGCTGCAGGTGATCAATTTGGTTCTGACTTTCTTGTTTATGGGAACCATCTTTGCTTCGCGGTATTCCCAGTCCGGGGCGACAGGCGCTTTCATCCTAATGACGGTGCTTCAGTATGCCATCATCATCTCCTATGAGACGATCATGGTCGGCCGCTATGGGGCGACGCTCGGAAAGATGGCTGTTGGTGTGCGGGTCGTTCGGGCGGACGGCGGGCGCGTCGGCTATGGCCGCGCGTTCGGGCGATACTTCGCCAAGATCGTCAGCTACATTATCCTGTTGATCGGGTTCATCATCGCGGGCTTCGATTCGCAGAAGCGGGCCTTGCACGACTACATGTGCGACACCCGGGTTATCAAGAAGTGACCGATGATACGAATTTCATGCCCACGATGCCGTCGCGTGATTTCGCCGGAGGCGTATAACCTCGGCAGGGCGGCGCCATGCCCGGTCTGCTCCGAACCGGTGCAGGTGGACGCGTATCCGGCGATCCTGGCCGGGCCGGTCGTCGGGCGGCGGAGCGAGGCGATCCTGACCGACGGACAGGCCAGTTGCTTTCACCACACCCAGAAGAAAGCGACGGCCGCGTGCGACCACTGCGGGCGATTCCTGTGCGCCCTGTGCGCCACGGAACTGGGCCAGCGGCAGCTTTGCCTGGATTGCTACAAACAGGAATTGGCCGGGCCGGCCGAACAGAACGCGGGGGTCAACTCCGTCCGGCAGTGTACGCGGTACGACAACATCGCCCTGACATTATCGCTCGTGCCGCTTTACGGGCTGACCGCCCTGGGGGCGATCTTCATCGCCATTGGATTCTGGGGCCGGCGGACCAGCGTGCTGCCGCACTCGCACGTTCGCGGGGCGCTGGCGATCCTTCTGTCCCTGGCCCAACTTGTGTTTTGGGCGTTCGTCTATGACCGCATTTTCAGGAGGTCGCCGTGAACCAGGAGGGGATTGCGTATCGCCGCCTGCCGGGGGCCAGTTGGTGGTCCCCGTCCAAGCTCTACCTTGGACCCGACCACCTGCTCATCGTGCAGCGATTCACCTTCACGGAAAGCTGCTGGCGGTTTGACCTCAAGGACATCCTGGCCTGTGTCGTCCATCGCAGCGCCAGGCGCACAGCATGGGCCTTTGTCTGGGGCATCCTGTTGGCAGGGTTCGTGTTGATCGACTTGGCCATGGGGGCGCCGGACACGTCCCGGCTGATTGTGGAACTGCTGCTGGCGACGATCTTCATTTGGAACATCGCCCTGGGCCCGACGTGCAACTTTTCGATCTGCACCGCGGTGCAGCAGAAACGCGTCGTCTGCATCCGGCGGACCCGCAGGGCGCGGGCCCTGCTGGCGGCGCTGAGGCCGCTCATCGAGCAGGCGCAAGGGGCGATGCCGGACGCCGAGTTTCGCCAGCAATTGGCCGGTCCGAGCCCAGGCGCAGCCCCGGGGCCAGGCGCCGGCCAAGGTCCCGCCGCCCCGCCGGTCGCCGTGTTTCCAGTTCAGGCCGAACCGGCGCGAACTTACTGGGGAAGCGTGCATCTCTGGTTGGCGGTAACGATCCTGGCCGGCGGCGTGGGCACGATCCTGGCCGGCATGGGCGTCGCCGATTGGATGATCCTGATCCCGCTGGTGCTGATGTTGGCGCAGATCATACTGGCGGCCGTCGCACTGGTGAAACAGTCCCGAGCGCAGTTGCCCGGCGGCAAGACCGTCCCGTGGCTGGCGATTTCCTACGGCATTCTGGCCTATGTGGTCTACGTCGCCTGGTTGGCCTTTGAGGGGGCTTCGGGGGCAATCCGCCCGGGCCGCCCGCCGGATTTCTCTTCCCTGAAGTTGACCGAAATGGAGGGGATGATCTGCGGGGTGATCTCGATCGCCATCGGCATTTACGGGCTGGCGCAACATGCGTCGTGGCAGTCGCTGCGGAAGCGCCAGACTGCGGCATCGCTTGAGGCCGCAGTATCGTCCCATGCCTCCGCAATGCCCGACGCCGCGGCCCAAAGGCAGGCGACATGACGCGAATCGCGGGCAACCTTTCCGAAAAGCGATGTTCCAATCACGCCTCGCGCGAGGCCGCGGTCCGTTGCCCGGGATGCGGACGGTTCTTCTGCCGCGAATGCGTCACCGACAACGAGGGCCGGTTCCTCTGCGTCGCTTGCCTGAAAAAAGCGTCGTCCTCCCGGGTTTCCCGATCCATGCCCGTAGTCCTCCGCGCGGTGATGGCGGGCGTGGGCATTGCCGTCGCCTGGGCGGTCTTCTACGCCGTCGGACAATTGCTGATCCTCATGCCCGACTCGTTCCACGAGGGCACGCTCTGGGGAGGGCGTTGAATTGCCCGCCAGGAACGTCCAACTCGACCGCCTCAGCGCCCTGAGCCTGCTGGAGGAATCGCTGCACCTGCTGCGCAAGGCCCCGCTGCCGGTGCTCGCGTGCTACTACCTCGGCGCTCTGCCGCTGGTGCTGGCGGGGCTGTTCTTCTTCGCGGAGATGAGCCGCAGCCCGTTCGCCGCCGCGCGGCTGGGCGAGGAATCGCTCGTGCTGGCGGTCCTGCTGACGTGGATGAAGACCTGGCAGAGCGTGTTCATGCAACAACTCTTGGCCCTGGCGCAGGCGCAGGAGGTTCCGTCGCGAAACTTTCGGCAAGTGCTTCGCCTGGCGGCGGCGCTGGCGGCCGTGGGGCACTGGGGCCTTGGACTCATGGCCGTCTCCCTGGTGGCCGTCGTCCCGTTTCCCTGGACGCTGGCGTTCTTCCAAAATTTCTGTGCTTTGGGCGGTTCCGGCCGGACCACGCGAGAGGCCCTTTCGCTGTCCTGGCGGCAGGCGTGCCTTTGGCCCAAGCAGAATGTCGTGGCCCTGCTTCTCTTGGGCCTGGCGACCGGGGTCCTCTGGATCAACATCATTCAAGGTGTGAGAATAGGGCCGGAGTTGCTCAAGACTCTCCTGGGCGTCGACACCGTTTTTACGCGCGAAGGCGTTTCGGTTTTCAACACCACGTTTATCTCAGCCACGCTGGGCCTGACCTACCTGGCGCTGGGCCCGCTGGTGGCGGCATTCTACACGCTTCGATGCTTCTACGGAAACAGCCTGCGGACGGGCGAGGATCTGCGGACGCAGCTCACGTTGGCGCAGCGGTCGCGGCAAGCCGCCGCCCTGCCGGCGCTGGTCCTGGTTGCGATGCTGCCTTTGCTGATGGCGTCGTCGTCGGCAGCAAGACCCGAGGGCGAGACGCCCTCGGCACACGCGGACGAGACGTCCGCGCCACATCCGCCAGGGGCTCAAACCATCCCTCCCGATAAGCTGGACCAATCCATCAAGAAAGTGATCACTCGTTCGGAATACTCCTGGCGCATGCCCCGCAAGTCTGCCCCGGCGGCGCCGCACGTGGAGACGTGGCTGGACCGGCTCCTGGACCGCATCGGCAACGCCGTTCACGATTGGCTGAAGGGTTCAGAAAAGGAGAAGAAAGATAGTTCGTCTTCCTCCTGGTCCTTGCTGGGAGGTCTGGGCGGGATCGTTCACGTGTTGCTCTGGGCGCTGCTGGTTATCGCGGTGGGGGCGCTGCTGGTGACGCTGCTGAGGTTCCGCTTGGGCAAGCGGGGCGAAAAAAACGCGACCGCCCAGACCGCCGCGCCCGTGCTCGACCTGAACTCCGAGAACGTCAGCGCCGCCGACCTGCCCGAGGACGGTTGGGTTGCCATGGCCCGGCAGTATCTGGACCGCGGCGAGTATCGACTGGCCTTGCGGGCCATGTACCTGGCCATGCTCGCGGCCCTGGGCGAAAGCAATCTGTTGACCATCGCGCGGTTCAAGTCCAACCGCGACTACGTGATCGAACTGACCCGCCGAGCGCACTGGGTGCCGCAGGCCGTCCAGGCGTTCGGCGACAACGTCCGAAGTTTCGAGGAAGCCTGGTACGGCCAGCACGAGGTCGGCCCCGAGCGCATCGAAAAATTCCAGGCCAACCAGGAGAATATTCGTACCCTTGCGAAATCGTAAGATCATCCTGATTCTGTCGGCGTCGGCGATGGCGGTCATCTTCGTGACCGGCCTGGCCGACCTGGCCTTGCTTCGCTTTGACGCCGGCGACGTGTACCCTCCCTATTCCTCGCTTCGGGCCGACCCGCTGGGGACCAAGGCGCTGTACGAATCGCTGGAGGAACTCCGCAGCGTGAGCGTCAGCCGGAACTACCGGCCGCTCAAGAAAACGCCGATCCGTCAGGGATCGATCTTGTGCCTGGGGGTGAACCCTCCCGAACCGAAGGAGCTGTTTGCAAAAGACCCCGTGTTCGACTGGGAACCGCAGGTTTCCGCCGGGGCAAGATTGGTGGTGGCGCTCCAGTCCGGGACGAAGACCGCCTTTCTGCCCTGGGACCTATCCAAAAAGGCGGACGTCCAGTTGGTCCGGCTGGGCTCCGCCGCGTCCCGAGCCGCCGGCTCCGTGGACGACCCCGCGTTTCGCGGCGCCAAGCCCGCCGGCGCCGATCTGGGCGACGAGTTGCCCTGGCACAACGCGATGTATTTCGATCAACTCGGCCCGCAGTGGAAGGCGCTTTACAAGTGCGGCGGAAAACCGGTGATCGTCGAGCGGCCTTACCAAAAAGGTTCGATCGTACTGTGCTCGGACTCGTTCTTCCTGAGCAACGAGGCGCTCTTGACTCACTCGCCGGCGCGATTGCTTTCGAGGCTGATCGTGGGCCCGGAGGTGGTCTTCGACGAGACGCACCTGGGAGTGACTGAGGAAACGGGCGTGGCGAACCTGGCCAGGAATTACCACCTCGACGGAGTGCTGCTGGCCCTGCTGTTCGTGGCGGCGCTGCTGGTGTGGCGAAACTCGGTGAGTTTCATCCCCCGCAGCGAGGGCCAAAGCCAGACCGAGCGCGCCGGCGAAGGAGAAGGCAAGGATTCGGGCGCCGGGCTGCTGAGCCTTCTGCGCCGGACGATCCCGCCCGCCGAACTGCCGGCCGTGTGCTTCCAGGAATGGCGGCGAAGCCGGCCTGACAATGATAAACGCAACGCCGCCAAGACGGCGGCAATTCAATCGATCGTTCAGCAAGAACAGTCCAAACCCGCCTCGAAGCGAGACCCGGTGCAAGCCTACCGGGCCGCGTGCAAGGCGCTGACGGAGAAAAAACCCCATGGAACTTGAACTGGAACAGATGAAGGAACTCGTTGGCCGCGTCCGGCAGGAAGTCGGCAAGGTCATTATCGGCCAGGACAACGCCGTCTCCTGCGCGCTGGTGGCGATCCTGACCAACCACCACGCGCTGCTCGAAGGCGTGCCGGGCATCGCCAAGACGCTGCTGGTGCGCACGCTGTCGCGCGTGCTCGATTGCGACTTCGGGCGAATCCAGTTCACCCCGGACCTGATGCCCAGCGACATCACCGGCACCAACGTCTTCGACCTTTCGCAGCGCAGCTTCACGCTGGTCAAGGGACCGGTGTTCGCGACGTTCCTGCTGGCCGACGAGATCAACCGCGCGCCGGCCAAGACGCAGTCCGCGCTCTTGCAGGCCATGCAGGAGCGGGTCGTCACGATCGACCGCCAGAGCATTCCGCTGCCGCCGAACTTCACGGTCTTCGCCACGCAGAACCCCATCGAGTACGAGGGCACCTATCCGCTGCCCGAGGCCCAGAAGGACCGGTTCATGCTCAAGATCAAGATGAGCTATCCCAGCCGCGAGGAGGAAACGCAACTGGCCCAGCGGATGCTCGGCAGGCAGTCGCCCGAAAGCAGCCTCTCGGACGGGGCGGTCGCGCCCGTGCTGACCTCGGAGCAGTTGACCGGCTTCCGCAAGCTGCTGGAGAAGGTGACCGTCCGCCCGGAGATGATCGGCTACATCATCGACATCGTCCGGGCCACGCGGAACTGCGAAAGCCTGCTGGTCGGCGCCGGTCCCCGGGCCACCCAGGCGCTCTTGCTAGCCGCCAGGGCCTGGGCCATTCTCGACCAGCGGGATTACGTCTCGCCCGACGACATCAAGTCCCTGGCCGTGTCCGTGCTGGAGCATCGCGTGGTGCTTCGGCCGGAGTTTGAAATCGAGGGGCACACGGTGCCCGACGCGATCGAATCGGTCCTGCGGGAGGTAACGGTTCCCCGATGATCTTGCCGCAACCCAGGTTGATCGTTTGGGCCTGCGCGTGGGCGATTCCCGCCGCCGTCGTGGCGGCGCTGCTGCCCGGCGCGGCGGACATGGCGCTTCTGGCGGTCGCCGTGGCCATGCTGCTGCCCGCCTACGACGCGGTCAATTCACACCTGCGCTCCAGCCAGATTCGCGTGGAATTGCCGCCGCTGCTGCGAATGACGCAGTCGCAAAAATTCCGCGTGGCGATGCGAATTCACCGCAACGGCTCGCGGGAATCCATGCTCCGCATCGGCCTGCCCATGCCGCCGAACCTCCAAGGCTGCGACGAAGACCGCACGGTGCGGCTGCCCGAGGGCGAGGAATTCCAGGTCGAGTTCGAATGCAATCCGCGGGAGCGAGGGACCTACCGGATCGAGCGGTGCTACGTGGGCAGCCTGTCGGCGGCGAAGTTCTGGCTGCACCGGCGAACCGTCCCGATGGCGACGGAGGCGCGGGTTTATCCGGATCTTTCGTACGAGAAGAAGCGGTTGACGGGAGTGTTCCTGAATCGCGGCATGGTGGGGGCCCACGCCCAGCGGCAGATCGGGCACGGGCGCGATTTCGAGCAGCTTCGCGAATATGTTCAGGGCGACGCCTACTCCGAGATCGCGTGGAAAGCCACCGCGCGGCGCGGATCGCCGATCACGCAGGTCTTTCAACTGGAGCGCACGCAGGAAGTCTACGTGGCCATCGATTCTTCCCGCCTCAGCGCCCGCCCGGTGGCGGCGGACGGGCCGGGCGGACCCGCCGGCAAGACCACGCTGGACCGGTTCATCGCCGCGGCGATGATTATGGGCATGGTCGCGCAGCGCCAGGGCGACCGTTTCGGCGTCCTCGGTTTCAGCGACGGCGTGGATACCTTCATTCGCGCCAACACCGGCAGGGAGCATTACCGCACCTGCCGCGAGGCCATCTACTCGCTTCAAAGCCGGCCCGTCACGACGGATTTCGGGGAGCTGCTTTCGTTCCTTCGCCTGCGTCTGCGCGGGCGGGCGCTGCTGGTGGTGCTCAGCGACCTGGACGACCCGATCCTGGCTGAGAACTTCGCCCGGGCCGTCCCGGTGGTGGCGGACAAGCACCTGGTGATGGTGAACATGATTCAGCCGCCGACCGTGCGCGAGATGTTCTCGGACCCCTCGGCCGGCACGACGGAGGATGTCTATCGCAAGCTGGTCGGGCACCTTCAATTCGCGCATCTGCGGGAACTTCAGAAAACGCTGCGGCGGCGCGGCGTGGGGTTTTCCTTCACGCCCAACGAAGAGCTATGCACGGACCTCGTTCGCCAGTACCTGAGCATCAAGAAGAGGCAACTGCTGTGATCATCAACCTCCAAAGCTTTGTCCTGCGCGAGCGCCCGTATTGGGATGAGCTTGAGGCGTGCCTGACGCTTTTGGAAGAGCAATCGCGTGCGCCCATGACGCTTCAGCAGGCGCAGCGCCTGCACTACCTTTACGAGCGGACCTCCGCGGCGCTGGCGCAGGTGAACACGTTCAGCGGCGATCCCGATCTTCAGGGGTACGTCGAGTCGCTGGTGGCCCGGGCGTACGCGGTCATCCACGCGATGGATCGGCCCCGTCGGCGTTTCCGGCCGATACACTGGTTCTTCGGCACGTTTCCGGCCACCTTCCGCGCCCACGTCAACTGCTTCTGGTTGGCCTGCGCGGTGACGCTGGCCGGAATGGCGTTCGGCGGCGGAGCGGTCGCCCTGGACCCCGACGCCAAGGCCGTGCTGATGCCCTTCGAGCACCTTCAAGGCGACCCGGCCGACCGCGTGAAACAGGAAGAGCAGGGAACTGGGCACCACAGCGGTGAAATGCACGGCACGTTCGCCGCCATGCTGATGACTCATAACACGCAAGTGGCGATCCTCGTGCTGGCCCTGGGCGCCACCTGGGGCATAGGCACGATCGTGCTGCTGTTCTATAACGGGGTGATCCTGGGCGCCGTAATGGTGGACTACATTCACGCCGGGCAATCGGTCTTTCTGGCCGGGTGGCTGCTGCCGCACGGATCCATCGAGATTCCTTCCATCCTCATCGCCGGGCAGGCGGGACTGCTGCTGGGATGGACGATGATCGGAAGGCAAAGCCGCCTGCCCCTCAAGCAGCGCCTCCGCCAGGTCGTGCCCAGCCTGGTCACGCTGATCCTGGGCGTGGCGATTCTGCTGGTCTGGGCCGGCATCATCGAATCGTTCCTCTCGCAATATCACCAGCCCGTCCTGCCCTACTGGCTGAAGATATCCTTCGGCTGCGTGGAACTGGTTTTGCTTGGCCTGCTGCTGGCCTGGCGGCGCAAGGGCGCGACCGCAACCGACGAGGAGATTTCGTCCCAGGAGGCCGCGGCCCGATGACTCGCGCACTGGACAGCCTGGTCATTCAAACGCCCGAGGGTTGCCGCTTTTCGCTTCCCCTGGCCGGACCCATCACCCGGTTCCTGGCCTGGCTGATCGATCTGCTGATCGTCCTGGCCATCATCACGGCAGCAAGCATCGCCTTGAGCATATTCGGCGTGATACTGGGCGACCTGGCCGGGGTGCTCCTGCTGCTGGCCGCCTTCGGCGTGTGGTTCGGCTACGGCATCGTGCTGGAATGGTTCTGGAACGGCCAGACGGTCGGCAAGAAGATTCTTCGGTTGCGGGTCGTTGACGAGCACGCGCTGCGGCTGCATCTCTTCCGCGCCCTGCTCTCCGCGCTGGCC
>CAZYDC010000043.1:15669-16099 GCA_964646065.1 uncultured Planctomycetaceae bacterium
GCACGCGCTGCGGCTGACCTTCTCGCAGGTGGTGATCCGCAATCTGCTGCGGATGGCGGACATGCAGCCGACGTTGTACCTGCTGGGCGGAATCGTCTGTGTGCTTTCGCGAAAGCTCCAACGCGTGGGCGACATGGTCGCCGGGACCGTGGTGATTCGCCGGCCGCGGGTGACGCTGCCGGACCTGGTGGATGTCCTGGGCAACAAATACAATTCCCTCCGGCAATCTCCCCACCTGGCCGCCCGGTTGCGCCAGCAAACCACCGGTCCCGAGGCGCACCTGGCCTTGACGGCCCTGATGCGGCGAGAGGGATTGGACTCCTCCGCCCGCATCGAATTGTTCGCCGGGATCGCGGAGCACTTCCGCAAGATCGTCGAATTTCCACAGGAGGCGACCGAAGGCCTATCCGACGAACAATATGTCCGTAAC
>CAZYDC010000044.1:0-16059 GCA_964646065.1 uncultured Planctomycetaceae bacterium
AACGAACCCGTCGCCGCGGGCGGAGATGATATTCATGCGCACCGGTTCGATCACGCCCGGAATCCCCGTGAGGTCGGGGTAGGGGACGAACCTGAAGGTATACACCACCGCGACCATGACTAGCAGTACCGTGCCGATCGCGCGCCCCCGCACGCGCATCAGTTCGCCGTTGGTGGCCAGGTAGTGGATGAACTTGAACACCGGAACGCACAGCCAGGCGACCGACGCAGCCAGCGCCAGGATGATGCCCAGCATGAACAGCTTCTGGGCGATGAAGAACAGGATCGCCACCACGACGATGGTGCGATAGATCGTCGAGGCGACGCCGTAGAAAATGAACCAGGCCTTTTCGCCAACGGTGTGGGCGGGATTGCGCGGGTTCTTGACGCCCCAGACATATTTCTTGACCAGGTAGTAAACGTAATCCTTGCTGCGCTGCGCGAGATTGGGGATCTCCAGCAAGTCGCTGAGCATGTAGTAGCCGTCGTATCGCAACAGCGGGTTGCCGTTGAACAGCAGCGTGGTGACGCTGCCGATGACCATGGCATTGTAGGCCAGGGCATGGAGGGTGGCGTTCGGAGGCGTCCCGACCCAGATCACCGCGGCGATCGACGCCACGGCCATCTCGACCACCATGCCCGCGCCGCCGACGATGATGCGGTGCCACTTCTCCCGGAACGCCCAGGAACTGGAGGCGTCCACGTAGGGCACCGGGGTGAGCACCAGGAACATGATGCCCATGACATGCACTTCGCCGCCTGAGCCGGTGGCCGCACCGAATTTCTTGCAGGCGAACGCGTGGCCGAATTCGTGGATGGCCTTGATGAACGCGAAGCTGAGGTACATCAGCGGCAGGTTGGTCGCGAGGTTCGCCTGGTCCAGCATCCGCGTGGTCTGGTCCACCAGTTTGTCATAGTGAGTCAGCGCGCAGTAGCCGCCGATGGACAGCATGATCATCCAGATCACAAAACCGTACCAGGTGAAGATCCTTCCGACGATGCCGACCCAGGCGTCCAGGAACCGGTCGGGGTCGAGGATCGGAATCCGGATGAACAGGAGGTTCATCAGGTATCCGCGCACCTCGCGGCTGACGCGCTTGCGATAGCGGTTGAACAACCCCTCGGCGTCGGGGGCGAGTTCCGCCTGGAGCAGGTTGGAACTGTACAGTTGCCCCAGGAGCTGGATGGCCTCGCCTTGCGTCGGCGAGTTGTCGCCCAACTGCTCGTTGCAGATCTTCCAGGTCTCGGCGACGGTTCGCCGGCCGTCCAGCAGGGCCACGAAACGGTAGGCCGCTTCGTTGAGGCGGAAGAACTGGTTATTGGAGGGATCCTGCAGGACGTGCCACATCTGTCCGCGGAAGTGCTGGCGATGAACCTGCACGCTGCCCCGCAGCCGCGGCTTGAGCGCCGCGACTCGATACCACGATTCACTGAATGTCGGTCTATCTACTGGCATGTACTACGCCCTTCGGTCTTCCTTAGAACCACAGCCACAGCTTCATCCGCACCCAGTTGACCAGCTTCTGAGTCCATATTTGGCATAAAGGCCGCTTGTCCAGGAAAATCTTGGCCTGGCCTTTGACGCCGGGCGAAATCCAGCGGAAACCGCCATAGGTCTTGATATCCGTCGGATCGAGCGTCACCTCGACCTTGAACACGTTGGTCTGGTCCGCCTGGGCCGCCACCGGGTAAATCCGATCCACCTTGAAGTGAATGGTCTTGTCCGGGTAGCCCTCGGTGGCCAACTCGCCGACATTTCCGACCGCGACCTCGGCGATCTCGCCCTCGGGCACGTCGATCATGGCCCGCATCTTATCGACGGGCGCGACCTCGAAGATCACGTCGCCCACTTTCACGTACGGACGGTACTCCCGCGTCCAGTCCTTCTCGCTGACCACCTTTCCGTCGATGGGCGATTTGATCGAGGCGTCATTGATCTCCTGCTCCAGCAGCGCAATCTCCGCCTTGGCCTTCTCCTGCTGCGACAGGGCGATCTTGTAGTCGGCCAGTTTGGATCGATCGTCGTGCGACTTGGCCAGGGCGTTGGAGGCGTCAACGACCGACCCATCCAGGTCGGTATGGGCCTTTCTGAGCTTGTCCTTCAAGTCCTGGGTTTCCAGTGTGACCAGCACGTCGCCCTTCTTGACCAGGTCGTCGGGCTTGACGGTAACGCTTTCGATCTTGCCCTCGAACGGCGCGACCAGCGCCTGCTGGACGGTGGCCTCGAACTGGAAAGAGCCCTCGGCGTTGTTGTCGCCCTTGTAGAATGTGACGAACAGGATCAGCCCGAACAGTCCGATGACCAGCAGCTTGATCCAGGTATGCTTGTTTCCGACGGCGAAGGCGGCGCCCTTGCGGATGCTGGCCGCCATGCGGCCGCCGACCCACCGGTCGGTCTCGTGCAGGTTGGCCAACCGCGGAGTGCATAGGTCGGCCGCCAGACGCAGGGATTCGACCTCCTCCAGCGTGAAGGGCTTATCCACGGGCCGCTCCAGGATGGCCGTGCCGATCGATTCGCCCGCCCGGCGCAGAGGCAGGCTGACCACCGCCGAGGGCCCGTGCGTCAGGGCCAGGCTCTTGGTGGATCGGCTGACGTAGGTTGCCTCGGGCGAGGCTGGATAGACCACCTCCACGTCCTGGTCGAGGCACTCTTCCATCGCCGACTCGACATCCTGGACGAGTTTCATTTTGCGCGTGAATTTTTCGGTATGGCTCAGCGCCTTGAGGTGGACGTACCTGCCCTTGAGAAAGCCCAGCCCGACGCGTTCGCACTGAAGCCGGGCGGCCAATTCGTTGCAGAAGGCCATGCCCGCTCCGGCGAACCGGTCGTGCTCGTTGACCGCGCCCAGCACGTCCATGGCCATGCGCAGGCGGGCCATGTCCAGTTGGCGGCGCTGGAGGGTCAGCCTCATTTCGTAAAGGCTCAGCAGTCCGACGGTGAGTTCCAGGCGTTCGCGGCAGATGGCCAGGGTGGCTTCGTCGGCGGTCTCGATGAGGTAGCAGGCGACGCCTCGCACGCTGTTGGAGCCCCGGATGGGCACCAGGAGCAGAAACATTCTCGCGGGCGCGCCGTACAGGTCGTCGGGCGCCCGGACGGGCTTGACGGCCGTGGTGCCCGAGGCCAACACGCCCGGGCCGTGCTCCACCGCCTGCGCCAACCACTGAGGCGCGCGACCGCCCTCGGCGATCGGCGGATGAATCGCCAGGGCCTCCACCTGCCCCTGTCCGGCCATGCGCAGAATCGCCCCTCCGCCCGCGGCCGCGATGTAGCACTGCACGGCCAGCAGATTGGCCAGAAAAGCCTCCGGCGGGCCGTCGAAGCGGCTGAGGCGATCCACCAAATCGGCCACCGTCGGCGCCGGGCGACCGGATTCCTGACTGACTTGTGTTTGCTCGGGCATTCGCGAAAACTCCAAATCCCAATATTGAAATACCAAAACCAGGAAGAACTCACCGCCCGGACAGCAAAGGAGGCAGAGAACGGAGCCATCTCATGGTTCTTTGCGTCATCCGCGCTCCGGGCGGTGGGTCTTCTTAGGGGCTCTTACTTCTTCTGTCTCTTGGCCACGTCCAACTGAAGCTCGCCGAACTGGTCTTCGTGCCGGCGGATGATCTGCCCCAGCGTCAAGGCCAAACGCTTGGCGGAAAAATAATTCAACACGATTCGTTCGTCCACCTGGAAAAGAATCTCCGGCGTTCCGCCCTGTTCCTGCGAGGGAACCGCCAGGTTCAGGCCGAAGTCCACGATCACTTCCTCGGCCGTGCCGTTCGTGCGGAAGGCATTGGCGTAGGAGCAACGCAGGTTCTTCTCGTCAATCCGCAGGCGGACCTGCTGCTGTCCGGTCTGCTCGTGGGCTTGGTTTTCCAGCGTCTTTTCAACATTTTCGTTCACGGCCATTTGAAAATCCTTTCTTGTGTCAGTTGTCACTTGGGTAAAGTCGGACCGGTTCCGGGAGCGGCCGGATCGGCAGGGTTCGCGGCCACGTCGGCCGAAACATTCGGGGGCGTTTTGATTTCCACATGCTCTCCGGCGGGTCTTCCGGAGGGGTTGGGCACTTCCACTCGTACCAGCCGGGTGGCGCTGGCGCCGTCGGCGACGGCAGCCATGAAGATCACCTTGCCCTTGACCCCTGTGGCGCCGAACAGCACTTCCACCTCGGAGCCGATGGGCATCTTGCGGGTCAGGGCCAGGGGCATCGGCACGTCCACCCACAGCGGGTCGATCTTGACCACGCGGACCACCTTGGCCAGGGCGTCGCTGCATTCGCCTTCATGGACCAGGACCTCCTCGACCAGTCCGCTGACGGGACTCTTGATCCGCATACGAGCGATCTGAAGCTCCAGGCCTTTCTGTTTGAGGGCGTCCTGCTTTCGCTGGAAGTTCTCGACGTCGAGTTGGAACCCGCCGATGATCACGTCCAGCTTGGCGTGCTGGACCTCCAACAAGGTCGAAGCGCCTTTCTTGAAGGCCTCTTCCATCTTGGTCAGGTCTATTTTCTTCTGGTCCAACTGGGCCTGGGCGGCATTGACGCGGGTCTTGTCGTCGGCGGAGTCCTTGAGCTGCTCGAGATCGGCCTGCTCGGCCGAATCGTCCTGCTGGGCCAGCAACTCGCCTTCCTTGACGGCCTGGCCTTCCTTGACCAGCATTTTGCCCACGATTCCCGCGCGCACGAAGCCCAGCTTGACTTCCTGGCTGGGCTTGGTGATGGCCTCGATGTTGGCCACGGGCTCTGGACTCGCCCCCCGCGCCTGCCTCAGCAGCGGCGTCAGAAGGATGCAGCCGACCGTTAACAGCCAATATGTGCAAAGTTTTCTTGACATGCTTGTTTTCCTGAAATCGATCTTACCTCGGCAACGGCGTTCAAGCAAAGCCCGGCCGCCGCGAACCGATCCGCCCGGGCCACGCGCCATCATTTCCCGATTCATCCGCCAAACAGCCCGCGGAGATAGTTTTCACCAAAGGCCAATTGGCCGCCCAAATGGCCTACTATGCTAATTGTAACGAGACAGGAGACAATCAACAAGACATAGATTACTTTTAGCCACTTCCAGCCTCGAAGTGTCCACAAAACCCTGACCACGGCGGCCGCGGTAATGACCGCTAAGGCAATGTACGCGGCGGTTTCGTGCTGTTCCGACAAAGCGGGTTCGTGACCGCTGAACTTCAAATCCGACAACAGGCTTCCGGTCAGCGCCGTCAGCGGGGCCATCACCAGGGCGACCAGAAGGCAGTAGAAGCCGGCGTGCTCGAAAAACTTGCGGCGGGTAATGGCCCAGAGCAGATCCGCCGCCCCCGCCGCCACGACTAAGGCGATGGGAAAATGGACCAACACCAGATGCAGTTTGCCCAGTTGCATGCCAGTTCCTTTCATGACCCGAAGGCCCGATTCCATCCGTTATAGGCACGATCCTACTCCTATCGGCACAAAAAGTCATTTCGGACTACCTTGTAATTTCCCCAATCCTGCTCTATTCTCTTTGGCGGTTGAAATTACGCAAAATCCGAAGGAGAACTCATGGCGGCGAAAACGAATCCCAATTGGCCGGTCCTGACAAGCTACGATCAAAAGAACCTTTGGCGGATCGCGCTGGGGCTGGGCGGCATCGGAACGGGCACGGTTTCGTTGGGCGGGCGGGGCGATCTGCGCGATTGGGAGCTGGTCAATCGGCCGGCCAAGGGTTACACACCCAAGTACACTTTCTTCGCTCTGTACGCCAAGGCCGCCGGCGGGCAGGCCGTCTGCAAGGCGCTGGAGGGGGTCATCGACGGCGCCGCCTATGAAGGCGCGTTTGGCTCCACGGTGCCCAATCACTCGCTGCCGCGGTTCCGCAAGGCCTCGTTCCACGCCGCCTACCCGCTGGGGCAGGTGCTGCTGAGCGACCCGGACGTGCCCGTGGACGTGCGGATCGAGGGCTTCAACCCGCTGGTGCCCGCCGACGCCGCCGCCAGCGGCATCCCCGTGGCTGTGCTACGATACGTGCTGACCAACAAGACGGCCACGACCGTCCAAGCGGCCGTCTGCGGGAGCCTGGAAAACTTCATCGGTTTCGACGGCACCGAGGGCAAGCCCTGCAAGAACGTCAACGAGTTCCGCAAGGGCGAGGGCGTTCAGGGCCTGTTCATGCGCAGCACGGGTGTCGATCCCAAGGCGGCCCCGTGGGGCACCATGTCGCTGGCGACCACGGCGCGGACGGGCGTGAGCTATCGGACCTCGTGGCTGAGGATCGGTTGGAATTTTGAACTCCTGGATTTCTGGGACAAGTTTTCCTCCAACGGCAAACTGGAGGACCTGCCCGACCAGTCCAAGGCAAGTTACGCCGGGCCGCCGACCTGGGGCGACACCGGTAATCCGAGCGCCGACCCGCTGAATAACCCGCAAGGCTCGCTGGCGGTCAAGGTCAGCCTGGCCCCGGGCGAAAGCAAGAGCGTCACGTTCCTGGTCGGCTGGCACTTCCCCAATCGCCAGACCTGGACGCCCAAACCCGCGGCGCCGGGCGCCGCGTGCGGTTGCGGCGGCGCGTGCGATCCTGAAAACCGCGTCGGCAATTACTACACCACCCGCTATGCCGACGCCTGGGACGTCGCCCTTCGCACCGCCAGGGAACTGCCCGACCTGGAAGCCCGGACGGTAAAGTTCGTTCGCGCCATGGTGCAGAGTGACCTGCCGGCCGAGGTCCGCGAGGCCGCGCTGTACAACCTCACCTCGCTGCGGTCCACGACCGCGTTCCGCATCGAAAGCGGACAGCTCATGGGTTGGGAGGGCTGCGGCGACAAGAATGGCTGCTGCCACGGCACCTGCACGCACGTGTGGAACTACGAGCAGGCGACCGCGTTCCTGTTCGGCGAGTTGGCCTGGACGATGCGCCAGATCGAGTTCGACCACGCCACCGACGACAAGGGCCGGATGAACTTCCGCGTGAACCTGCCGCTGGGCCGCGCGCAGGAGTTCGGACCCGCCGCCGCCGACGGGCAAATGGGCTGCATTATGAAGGTTTACCGCGACTGGAAGCTTTCGGGCGACGACCGGCGGTTGGTCGAGTTGTACCCCAAGGTTCGCAAGGCGGTCGAGTTCTGCTGGATTCCCGGCGGATGGGACGGCGACCGCGACGGCGTGATGGAAGGGCCCCAGCACAACACGATGGACGTGGAATATTACGGCCCCAACGCGCAGATGACCGGTTGGTATCTGGGCGCGCTGCGGGCGATGGAGGAAATGGCCCGGCATGTGGGCGAGGGCGACTTCGCCAACACCTGCCGAGACCTGTTCACCCGCGGCAGCCGATGGATGGACCAGAACCTCTTCAATGGCCAGTGGTACGAGCAGCAGGTCCGCCCGCCGACCGGCCCGGTGCCCCCGGAGCTGGTGATCGGCATGGGCGGCAAGGCCGACGTGGCCCGGCAGGACGTGCAGCTCGGATCCGCGTGCCTGGTGGACCAGCTCGTGGGGCAGTACATGGCCCACATCTGCGGGCTGGGCTACCTGCTCGAACCGGCCAAGGTCCGAACCACGCTGCAAAGCATCATGAAGTATAACTGGCGGGAGAATTTCTTTAGCCACTTCAACCAGATGCGGTCCTTCGTGCTGAACGAGGACCAGGCGCTGCTGATGGCGTCCTACCCGCGCGGCAAGAGGCCCAAGTTCCCGTTCCCGTATTTCGCCGAGGTGATGACCGGTTTTGAATACACGGCCGCCGTCGGCATGATGTACGAGGGCGACGTGGCCGCCGGCTTGAAGGTGGTCGCGGCGATTCGCGCCCGCTACACCGGCGGAAACCGAAACCCGTTCAACGAGGCCGAGTGCGGAAACCACTACGCCCGCGCGATGGCCAGTTGGGCCGCTGTGCTCGCGATGACAGGCTTCCAATACGACGGCGTGACGCAAACGATGGCCTTCGCCGCGTCGAAGAAACCGGCCCAGTGGTTCTGGTCCAATGGCCACGCGTGGGGCACCGTGCGGCAGAAGAAGGTCAAGGGCGGTGTCGAGGTGAGCCTGGAAGTCAGCGAAGGAACGCTCAAGCTGCGGAAACTGTGCCTGAGCGGCGCGGGGGAAATCGAACTTCCCCAGGCCCTGGCGCTGACCGCCGGGAAAACGGCGAAGTGGTGTTTGTAGTGGCTCCGTAAGGAGCTTCTGGTCGTTTGTAGGGTCGCCGTAAGGAGCTTCTGCTCGTTTGCAGTGGCTCCGTAAGGAGCTTCTTGAAGAATCGCCTCACGGCGACACTACAAGCCAAGAATTGCCTCACGGCGACACTACGAGCGAATCCTGGAACTTCCGGCGGATTCTTTCGTCCAACCGGGTAAGGATAAGTGCATACACAAGGAGCCACCATGTCGGACGATGATAAGACCGTGCCGGTTCGGTCCTGGGCGCCCCAGGAGATGCCCGCCGTGAAGATGACCATCGTGGGCGGGCGACCGCCCGGATGCGGCAGGGAACTGGGCGCGATCCCGCGCGGCGTCGAGGTGCTGGTCAAGAAGGCCAGCGTCGATCCGTGGTTCAAGGCGCTGCTGATGAGTCAGCGGGCCGGCGCCGCCGGGGCGATCGGCCTGACGCTGGCCCCTGCCGAGGTGACGCTGTTGAATTTCATCCCGGCAGCGCAGTTGGACGCGGTCATCGCCCGCACGAAGGTTGAGCCCGGCAAGATGCCCGCGTTCCTGGGCAAGGCGGCCGCGGTCATGCTCGTGGCCCTGGGCGCCTCCACGGCCCCGGCGCAGATTGCGCCCACCAAGGGCGCCAGCCCCGGCCCGGCCGGCCCCGTTGTCCCCATGCCGCCCAATCCGAACATTGTGGTCGTCGCGGGCCTCCTCGTGCGGTCCAACGTCTATAACCTTGTCATGCTCATCGACCGGGGCACCCTGAAGCAGAGCCTGGACGCTCAGAAGCAACTGCTGGACATGGACAAATCCGCCATCCCCGAGATGCAGCAAATTATCTCGCGGGGACAGTGCAAGCCCGAGACGAACAAGACGGTCCAGGCCATCATCGACGCGATCAACGGCGGGCCCGCGACCCAGCCGGCGGGGCCGGATTATCGCCAGGTGCATACGCTGCTCTCGCAGATCGAATACGGTGACGAGCAGGCCATCCAGAACGCGATGAAAAAACTTCAGGACATGGGCAAGGTCATCGTCCCGCACCTCAAGCGGTCGCTGGCCGAGGATAAGTGGAAGGCCGCAACCACCGACAACATCAAGCTCCTGATCGCGACCCTTGCCAAGCTGCCCGACACTCAGCCGGCGACCGAGCCCGCGCAACCCAAGGCGGTCCCCGTGGAAGGCGTGCCCGCCGAGGTGACCGACCTGGTGGCGCTGCTGGATTCCAAGGATTTCCGCGCCTGCCGCGACGCGCAGGCCAAGCTGCTGGACATGGGCGCGCCGGTTGTGCCGCAACTGCAAAAGGTCATCAAAGAGGGCAAGCCCAACGCGACGGCGCAGACGCGAATGGAACAGGTGATCACGGCCCTGACGCCCCCACAGGTCCCGGACCAGGTTCGCCCCATGAGGGGAGCCCGCGCGGACGCCCAGCCGCCGCCCCCGGACCAGATTCGCGCCATGCAGGGAGTCCGTGCGGACACCACGCCGCCGCCCCCGCCCAACGTCCCGGCGCCGGGGTAGGAAGCCGCATATCGACAGGAAACGGTGAGATTTGGAATGTCAACCCGCTGTCATTTTTCCGCAAGCAGGCGGTCCACGGCTTGCCGCAGGACGGGAAGGTTCACAACGATGACGTTCCACACTTCTTTTGCGTCCACGCCCATATAGTTGTGAATGAGGATGTCACGGAACCCGGCAACCCTGCGCCAAGGCACATCCGGGCAGCGCGCCTTGGTGGAATCGCCAAGATGTTTCGCGGCCTCGCCGATGATCTCGAAATTGCGGACCACGGCATCTTGCACCAATGTGTTGACAAGAAAGTTTTCCCGGCCTTGGGCGATGTAGGAAAGAATCTTCTCTATCGCTTGTTGGATATGCGTGAGGTAGAGTTGGTCGTCACTCATAAAGGGATCGCTTCCGCCAGGATTTGGTCTCGAATCAGGCGGTGCATGGCGCGGTCGTTCATCACTTCCACGCGGCAGCCCAGCAAATCTTCCAGGTCCTGCATCAAGGCGACATGGTCCAGAAGCGAGCGATCTTCCTGCAATTGAACCAGGAGGTCCAGGTCGCTTCCCTCGCGGGCCTGTCCACGGGCGACCGAGCCGAAAATCCGCACGTTGCTCGCGCCGTGCCTGGCGGCTATCTGAAGAATCGCCTCTCGCCGCTCATGGATGTCGCTCAAAGTCACCACAGGTCACCGGTTCTTCGATTATGATTTCCGTTTATGTTATCATCGTGAGAACCTTTTTGGGTAAAGCCTCAGGGCGACACGACGAACCGCATTCTTCAATCGTAAATTGTCAATCTCCCGAGGCCGCCGCGAGGGCGTCTTCGGAAATGTCGAAGTTGGCGTAGACGTTCTGGACGTCCTCGTGCTCTTCGAGGGCCTCCATGAGGTGGACGACCTGCTTGGCCTTTCCGGCCTCGACGGGGACGGTCGTCTTTGGAACCATGGCGATCTGCGCGGAGACGGTCTCGATCTTGGCCGCCGCCAGGGCGGACTTGACCTTGTGGAATTCGTGCGGGGCGCAGGTGACCTCGAAAAGGTCGCCGTCGTGGGTGACATCCTCGGCGCCCGCGTCCAAGGCGATCTCCATGAGCTGGTCCTCGACGATGTTCTCGCCCGTGATGGCGAAGGTGCCTTTCTGCTCGAACATCCAGGCGACGCAGTTGCCCGTTCCGAGCTGGCCTCCGCCTCGCTCGAAGATTTTGCGCATTTCGGGCGCGGTTCGGGCGCGGTTGTTGGTCAGGCAATCCACCAGGAACGCCACGCCTCCGGGCCCGTAGCCCTCGTACATGATCGATTCGTAACTCTCCGCGCCCAGTTCGCCCGCGCCCTTCTTGATGGCGTTGGTGATGGTGTCCTTGGGCATGTTGGCGGCCTTGGCCTCGTCGATGGCGTATCGCAGCGTGAGGTTCTCGTCGGGGTTTCCCCCGCCGCTCTTGGCGGCCACGATAATGCGCCGCGCCAGCTTGCTCCACACCACTCCGCGCTTGGCGTCGTTGGAGCCCTTGGCACGCTTGATCTTCGCCCAATGTGAATGACCTGACATAACTCTTTACTCCACTATCATTGACGGTTACGAATCGTAGCACGGGCGTCTCGCCCGTGAGTCGCATGGGCATCCTGCCCATGCTTTTGCTTCTTCAGCTTCTTTTTCTAACAAAAACAACAACGGCAAAGACACGGGCGGGACGCCCGTGATACTCATGGGCAGGATGCCCATGCTACACAGGGCTACACAGTTACTTTCCCGCTGGTTTGGTCGCCGGGTTCACGCCCTGGCCCAACGGGGCGACGGCGGGCGGTCGGCCTTTCTTTACGGCCTCGATCTTGGCGGCGGCCGAGACGATCATCTTGCGGGTGTCGGAATCGGGCGACTTTTCCTTGCGGCCTTTTTCCAGGGCCGTGGTCCACAACTCGACGGCCCTGGCGGAATTGCCCTGGCGGAACGTCACGTCGCCCGCATGGTCCCAGATCACTCCGACGGTCTCGCCGGTCCTCATGGATTCGAGCGCCAGGATATTGTTGAAGGTCACGGCGGCGGCGTCGAATTTGCCCTGCTTGTAGAGCACCCAGCCCAGGCTGTCCTGGATCGAAGGCGAGTTGTCGGTGGCCTGTGCCTCGCGGATCATCCGCTCGGCCTTGTCGAGGTTGATGCCTTGTTCGGCATAGAGATAGCCCAGGTCGTTGTTGAGCAGCGAGTCGCTGGGATACTGGGCGATGAGTTTTTCCAGCAAGGCCATTTGCCGGTCCTTATGTCCCAGTTCGCCCAGGCTGTTGCCCTTGTAGATTTGCAGTTCGATAGCGGGGTTTCGCTGGATCCTTGCAGACTGCACGCCCGGGGGCGGCGGGGCGGGTTTCCAGTCCTTGTAGAGGGGCAGGTACGTGTCGATGCGCTGGATCGCGTCGGCATACTTTTCCTGGGCGATCAGCAGTTGCACCGCGTTGATGCGGCACCAGTCCAGCAGTTCGGGCGACGGGGCGGCGGCCGGAACCTTGACCGGGGCCATCCAGGAATCGATCATCGCCAGCGCCTGATCGTACTTGGCCGCCCGGCTGTACATGGCCACGACCGCCTCGCGGGCGACCATGTCGGTGGGGTCCTTGGCGATCACGTCGATCGCCACCTGCCGTCCCTTGTCCAGTTGTCCCGCCTCGCCCAGCAGCAGAATCTGCTCGGTCTGCCACTGGGTCTGGAATTCCGTGTCCTTCTTGATGAAGTCGGCCACCAGTTCCAGGGCCTTGTCGTACTGCTTGGCGTCGTCGAGCAATCCCAGGAGCAGCCCCCGAGGCCGGCGGGCCGCCTGCTGGTCGACGCGGGCCTCGTCAATCCACGCCTTGCCGTACTCGATCATCTTGTCGTACTGCTTGGCCTTGGAATACAGCGTCAGCTTGCTCTCCCGGAGGGTCTCGATCATCTGGGAATCGGCCTCCAGAAGGATCCAGTCGTCCAGCAACTTCTGCGCCTTGTCGTACTGCTTGGTGTCCTCGTAGAACTTCACGAGGACCTGTCGGTATTGCGTGCGTTCGCGCTCGTCCTGGGCTTCCTTGAGCCAACCCTCGGCCAGTTGGGCGGCCTGGTCGTCTTTCTTGAGTTTCTCCAGGGCCGCCAGCAGCAACTTTCGGATTTCGTTGTCGCGCGGGTTGGTCTGGTAGAGGGACTGGGCGATTTCCAGGCACTTGTCGTACTTGGCGGCCTCGTAGAGCACCTGGCCGTAAATCTTGGCGATCAGCAGTGGCTTGCGGGTCTCGTCGTAGACCTTGCCCCAGAGCTCGGGCGCCTGGGCCTTATGATTGGGCGCGCTCAAGAGGGCCAGCAGGAACCGCAGCGCCTGGGACTGGGAGGGGTCGGCCTTGAGAATGCCGCGCAGGCGGTCCACCGCCTCCTGCCATTCCTTGTCGGTGAACTGGGCGACCTGCTTTCCGGAGTAGGCCAACTGGAAGTCCAGCAACTGCACCTCGGGATTGTTCGGGGCGGCCTTCTTGAGCTGCTCGAGCATCTTGAGGGCCTCGGCCTTCTGACTGGCCTTCAGGAGCAATTCCACCTGCACGATCTTGCCGACGATGCTGTCGGGATGGCGCTCGAACAACTGGTTCAGCAGTTGCTGGACGTCGCCCACCTGGCCCTTCTGCATCAGGAGCCCCATGAGCGATCCGTAGAGGTCCTCGTTGTCGGAATCGGCGCGGATGGCCTCCATGAGCACTCGGGCGGCCTCGTCGGAGCGGTCCGCGGTCGGGCTGCTGGCGGCCAGGTAGGCCCGGGCCAGCAGGCGAAGGGCGGGCACGAAGTCGCCTTTGGCTTCCTGGGCGGCCGTGAGCTCTTTGATCGCCGCTTCCACGTTGCGCGCGGCCAGAAGCACCTTTCCGCGAAGGTAGGCCTTGAAGTAGGCGAACTTGGCGTCGTCGAGTTTGGCGACGCGGCCGAGGGTTTTCTTCACGTCGGCCTGCTGCCCCTGGTCCAGCCCCAGATCGACCAGGGCATCGTAGGAGGGCAGGAAGTTTGCATTTCGCGCGATGGCCAGATCGAACTGTTTGGAGGCCAGGGCCTGGTCGCCCCGCGCCCTGGCCAGTTGCCCGGACAGGTAGCATTGGGCGGCGGTGGAGGAAGCGTCGGCGGCGAACTTGTCGGCCAGGCGGCGGTGATAGTCCGCGGGCGCTGCCGCGGAAATCCGCTGGATCGTGCGCTCGGCGGAGAGAACCTGGTTGGGTTCGCGGGAGATCACGTCGGCCAGTTGAACGACGGCGGAGTCGTATTGCCCGCCGGAGACCAGCAACTCCACCATGGCCTTGCTGACCGGAACGGAGCCCGGCTGCTGCTCCATGGCCGAGGCCAGGATCTTCTGGGCCTCCGCGGGGGCGCCGACTTTTCGCGAAACCTCCGCCATCGCCAGGGCCAGCGCGGTGTCTTTCTTTCCGCTTTGGAGGTACGCCTGCCAGATCTTCAGCGGCAATTCCTTGTTCCCAGAGCCCAGGGTCAGCGACTGGGCCAAAGGCACGAGCTGCGCCTGCTGGGCGGGTTGCGAGGCCATCTCCAGGATCAGCGTGCCGGCCCGGTCATACTTTTTGTCCTCAATGAGCGATTCGGTGAGCATTCGCGAGATTTCGGGGTTTCCGCGGTCGCCGTTGTAGGCCTTGGTGAGCACTTCGACGGCCTGGGCGGGCTTGTGCAGACGGAGCATCAGCCAGCCTCGGCGGGTGAGCAGTTCCTCCGGCCTCAGCAGGAACGGTTGAAGGGCGGCGTTGGCGGTGTAGTCGTCACCGTGCGCCTGGATCCAGGAATCGAGTTGGTTGTACGCCTCCAGCGAGGCGGTGAAGCAGCCCGTTTTTCCCAGCAGGACGGCCAGGTGCAGCAGCGCCTCGGCGGTCAGGGGGTTTTCCGGTTTGGCCTGCGTGGTCAGCAGCGCGGTGCGGAAGGCCACGATCGCCTGGTCGGGCAGGTCCTGGAGCAGCCGGCCCCGCAGGACCTGGACCTCCAGGTCGTCGGGCATGGCGGCGGCGCTTTTCTGGAGGTACTTGACGGCCAGTCCGGCATTGTCCAGGCCGACGTAGGTCATGCCCATGTCGCGCAGGGTTCGCGGATTACTCGGGTCGAAGCCGATGGCCCGGTCCAGCGACTGCTTGGCGGAGAAGAAATCTTTCTTGGCCATGTCCTTTTCAGCTTCGGCAAGGAACTTGCTGACATCCTCCCCGCTGGCGGCGGTGGTGGGGGCGGGGTTGACCGGTTTGGCGACGGGCGGCTGAAGCGCCGCCAGGGTGACGAACGCCTTGGCATCCAGCGGGGGCGCGGTGACGGCGGCGGGCTCGGTGGTCGCGGTCGCGGTGGCTTTTCCAGGTCCCGTGGAGGCGGTGGGGCAACCGAACAACAAAGCCGCCGCCAGGGTCAAGGAAATGCGTACGGCGAAGTTCTGGATGGTCTTCACGGGATCACCTTATTCAAGGGGTAAGTGATGATACCGGTGGCCCCGGCCCGTTTGAGTTGGGGCACCAGGTCGCGCTCGACTCGTTCGGAGACGATGACCTCGACGGCCACCCAGTCGGCGTCGGCCAGCGCCGAGATGGTCGGGCTTTTTTCCGCCGGAAGGATGGCGGTGATGGCCTGGAGGTCTTTTCGCGGGACGTTCATCTTGAGCCCGACCTTCTCCCGGGCCGAGATGGCGCCCCCGAGCAACAGGGCCATGTTCTCGATCTTCTGGCGCTTCCAGGGCGTGTTCATGGCGTTCTTGTTGGCGATGAACCGCGTGGTGGACGTCATCAGCGTGTCCAGGACGCGGAGCTTGTTGGCCTTGAGCGAACTGCCGGTCTCGGTGACGTCGACGATGGCGTCCAGCAGGCGGGCCTTGACCTCGGTGGCGCCCCAACTGAACTCGACCTTGACGTTCAGGCCCTTGTCCGCGAAATACTTTCGCGTGACGTTGACCAGCTCGGTGGCGACGATGCCTCCGTCCAGGTCCGCCACCTCGCGCACGGGGCTTTCCTCGGCCACGGCCAGCACCCAGCGAACCGGGCGAAGGTTCTGCTTGGCGTAGACCAGTTCGGCCACCTCGATCACGTCGGAACCGTTTTCCTGGATCCAGTCGTGCCCGGTCAGCCCGGCGTCGATGACGCCGTCTTCGACGTAGCGGCTCATTTCCTGCGCGCGGAACATGATGGCGGAGATCTGCTCGTCGTCCACCACGGGGACGTAGCTTCGGGAGGAGATCTGGATGTTGTATCCGGCCCGGGCGAAGAGGTCGAGCGTGCTGTCCTGGAGCGAGCCCTTGGGAATCCCAAGGACGAGTTTGTCTTCGGCGGTCTTATGCACCATGAAATCAATCCTGTTCTGAAGCATCAATCTCGGGCGGCCCCTTAGGGGTCCGGTGGCACCCCCAAGTCCGCTTGGGGGTGTCTTGCAAGGTGCGGACGATCCGGAACACCCCCAAGCAGACTTGGGGGTGCCACATCGCATGGCGACAAACAACGTCGCC
>CAZYDC010000045.1:0-16029 GCA_964646065.1 uncultured Planctomycetaceae bacterium
GCGGCCGCCAAAGGAGAGTCCCTATGAAAAATTTGAGCGAAGAAAATTCGAAGAGACGCAAAATCGGGGGTCCAAAATTGATAACATGCTTATGTTCAAATAGTTATAATTTTACAAACCGGGTAGAACGAGGGCAGACAGGTTCCAGTGGCTTCTCAGCGCGTTCTAATGAGCCGCCAGGACGTTCGGGTGGCTTCCCGGCAGGTTCCAATAGGTTCCAAATTCACTCTGGGGCCCTTCATAGAGCCGCTTTTAACGGGTTTTTCAAGAAATCCTTCACGGGGCCACTGCAAAAGACCGCCGATTCCCGGTTCATATCGGGCGGTTTCTTGGTAAACTCTGCTGACCGCACCTTGAAAGGAAACGAAAATGACCGATGAATTTTCCGCCGCCGACCGAAAAGTCCTTCGCGACCTGGCCAAGCGAGTCGCCGAGGTAGCCGCCCTGCCCGTCATGGCGGAGCGCCGCCGCCTGTGGAAGAAGTTCAACGCGCTGTTGCCCGAGCGGGCCATGATCCTGGTTTTCCCCGAGGGCTCGTGGCGCGAGATCAAGGCCGACTGGCAGCCGCAGTGTGAAGGCCAGGAGGCGCGGGCCGCCGAGGACGGCTTGCGAACCACGCTCTGGACCCACGAGCACATGGACACCGACGTGCCCGCCGAGCCCGAGTTCTGGATCGGCAAGGCCATCACCGACACCGGCTGGGGACTCCAGCCCCAGTGGATCTACAGCCGCGAGGAAACCGGCGCGCGGAAGTTCGACCCGGTGTTGCACTCCGCGGCCGACCTCAAGAAACTCCACTTCCCCGAGGTCTCGCATGACGCGGCGGCCTCGGCGAAGAACCTGGAGTTCTTCACCGAGTTGTTCGGCGACATCCTGAGCGTCCATCAGGCCGGCATCAAGTTCGTGGGCTTCCACCTGATCCAGCAGTACACGTTCCTTCGCGGCCTGGAGCAGGCGATGGTGGACATGTACGAATGCCCCGAGCTGATCCACGAGGCGATGCGGTTCTTTCAGGAAGGCAATCGCCGCCTGGTGCAGCAGTACCTGGACCAGGGCCTGCTGGACCTGAACAACGACGGCACGTACAACAACTCCGGCGGGGTGAGCTACAGCGACGAGCTGCCGCAGAAGGACTTCGCGGGCAAGGTGCGGTTCAAGGACCTCTGGGCCTGCGCCGAGACGCAGGAGTTCGCCCTGGTCTCGCCACAGATGCACGAGGAGTTCGCCCTGCAATACGAGAAGCCCCTGCTCGAACCGTTCGGCCTGACTGGCTACGGATGCTGCGAGGACCTGACCAATAAGCTGGATTACGTCTTCAAGATCCCGCACCTCCGGCGGATTTCGATATCGCCCTTTGCCGACGTGGACCGCTGCGCGGCCGGGCTCAAGGGCGATTATGTCTTCTCGTGGAAAGCGCACCCCGCGCACATGGTCGGCCAGTTCAAGTCTGACATGATCCGCCAGTACATCCGCCACACGCTGGAGGTCTGCCGCGACAACGGCTGCGTGCTGGAGATGATCTTGAAAGACACGCACTCCTGCGCCGGCCACCCCGAGCGGTTCACGCAATGGACGAAGATCGCCCGCGAGCTGGTCAACGAGTTCGCGGGGAAATAAGACTTCACCGCGGAGACCGCAAAGAACGCGGAGAAGCCAAAAGAGAAGACGATAGAGTTCATTCTGCGTCTTTGCGTTCTTCGCGTTCTTGGCGGTTAGGGTTTTTTTGATGGACCATGAAAGGGTCTATGGATTTTTCGCGGACAAATTCTCCGGCGGCCATCCTCCCGATGCTGGGGCGGCGGGACCTGCTGTGCGTCGGCCTGCTGATCGCGATGGCCGCGGCGCTGGTGCCGGGGCTGGACCCCGTCAACCAGGATCGCTACCTGTGTGACGTGATCGGGCAGATGGCCTCGTACTGGGTGCTGCCGTCGATGGGGTTCCTGCTGGCCTTGCGTTGCGGCGTGCTGGACCTGAGCGTGTGGATGGCGTTCTCGGCCGGCAGCGTGGCGGCGGCGTGGCTGCTCGCGCGCGGTTGCCCTGCCGGGGCGGCGCTGGCGGCGGGAATCGGCGTGGGGGCGGCGATGGGCGCGGCCAACGCCCTGCTGGTGCGCCGCTCGCGGCTGCCCTCGGGCCTGGTCACCTTGGTGACGGCCCTGGGCGTGTTCCTGCTGCTGCGGTGGCTGCTGCCGGAGCGGACCCTCGTGCGGCCGGGGGACGCGTGGAAGGCGTGGCACTGGCTGGGCCTGGGTGGCATGGACAACGACGTTTCACACCCGCTGTTCATGACGCGGATGCTGCTGGTCATCATGTTTTACGGCGCGACCATGCTGACGATGCTGGCCGCGAGTTCGCGATACGTTGCGCCAGGCCCGCTGCTGTTGTCGGAGGAAGAACGGGGCCATTGGATGGAGCGCACGTTCAGTGCCGGCACGCAGCGCACGCTCGCGTTGATCGTCGGCGGCGCGCTGTCGGCGGCCGGAGGCGTGCTGTTGCTGATGGACAACGACCGGGCGACCGTGCCGACCTGGCCGATCGGCGACCTGCGGATCCCGGCGGCGGCGCTGCTGGCCGGCGGGCTGCTGCTCAAGGGTCCGCGGCGAACGCTGCTGGCGGGCATGTGCCTGCCGCCCGCATTCACGCTGGCGACGGCATGGCGGCAAACCGGCTGGGGCCTGGAGTACCAAGGCTACTCGCTGCAACTGTTGCTGCTGGTGGCGGGCGCGGGTCTGATGGTCCTGGCTGCCCGAGCGGCCGAGAGAAGCCCTCGCCGCGGCGGGCACTGGGCGGCGGCATGGCTCGCCGCCGGCGCGGTGACAGTCTGGTGCGCTTCGACGAACTTCACTTCACCGGCAGTCCTGGAGGCCCTGCGGTGGACGGGCGCAGGCTTGATGGCCGCCAGTGCGACAATCCACACGGCGGCGAAATTTTGTCCCGCGTCCGTCGGCGGAAACCCGTGATCTGTCGTTCGGTCATCGATCCGGGTGCCATGCCCAAGTCTGCGCGGGCATGTGCGCACCGCGTGAGTGTGTCTGGGTCGCGCGCACATGCCCGCGCAGACTTGGGCATGGCACCCGAGAATTCATCGCCTTACGTTAAGTAACAAGGACCGCTAGGCGGGCTTCGACGCAGCCGGTTGTGCGGCGACCGGAACAATCCAAGCACAGGCAAGAACCAAGAACAGATTGGTTAGCCAGCGCATAGTCTCAATTCGGGTAAAGCCTTCGAGCCTACTTCTTCGCGGGTGCTGTCTCGGCGGGTTTGGTTGCCGGGGCCGTCGTGGGCGTCGCATCCGTCGTGGGAGTCTTGGCCCCTGCGGGTCCGTCGACACCGCAGGCCGAGTAGATCACGATGTTGCGAAGCATTCGATAGGCGGAACCCTCCACGCTGTCGCCGGGATCGTACCCGTCCACGTCGTAGCATTGGTAGCCAACCGCGCCGGCATTGCTGATGTCCTCGTGGCTGAGGAAAATCATCGGTTTCCCGTTAATCATGACCGCCCGGAGCGCCGGCCCGGATCGCGCCCCTGCCCGGATCCCGGACTTGCTGCGGAAATACATCTTCGTGATCCATCTTTCCTTGTTTACGGCTTCCCTTTCTTCGAGCTTTCCGTCGGGAATTTTGAGGTTGTAGACCTCGGCCGTCGAGGCCAAACTGCGGATCGCCCCGGCGCCGTAGATCTTGCCCAAAGCGGTTTCCATCGAATCGTAGAAGTCCTTGTTTCCGCCGGCGGCCTCGACCAGGACGTACCCGCCGCTGTCGACGAACGCCTTCAAGGCCTCGACGTCGGCGTCCCCAAGCTTGATCGAGCCCACGCCGCTGAGGATCGCCAGCTTCGCGCCGGATTTCCCGAGATCCGCCAGGGCGACTCCCCGATCGGAATCTTTAGCGGGCGCCGTATCGCCAAGGTGATCGACCACCTGCAAGTCAATTTGCTGATCGTCGCTGAAGATGCGGGAGAACCGCTCCAGCGCCAGCGGTTCGGGGTTCCAGTTGCCGGCCCATTTCAGGCGGGCGATCTTGATCGCCATTCGAGGCGACGCCAAATTGACCGCGTCCGGCCAGGTGAAGCTGCCCCGCTTGCGGAGCTTTCCCTTGTCGGAGAGATACATGAAGATATTTTCGGCGATCTTGAAATCATCCGAATGTGTGCCCGTCTGGTTCAACTCCCAAGCCTTGGGCAGATCTTCATCCGCGTGAATCACCAGCGGGCGAATGCCGTTGGTAATCATGAACAACTTGGGGCCCTTGAGATCGTTCTGCACTTTTTTGGTGTAGATCGCGTGGGTGGGGGGAATTTCCACCATCTCGTATTCGGGCAGGACTTGCTGATAGACCTGGCGGATTCCCACGGCGAACTTGCTGGTGGCGTCGCCGCATTCGGTGCAGCTGAAGATCGAGCCTCCCTGAAACACGAACTGGCGCAGCTTGGCAATTTCCTCGGGGCTGAACTTGGGTTCCACCGATCCCGAGATGTAGACGATCGGGGCGTCGTGCCACTCCTTGACGGGCACCCGGAGGTTGATGATCTGCCAGTTCAGCGTGGTTTCGTGTTGCTCGCCCATCCAGTTGCACAACAGGGCCAGATCGCGGGGACGGCATCTCCAGTCGGTGGTGACGGGTTTGCCGGACGGTCCGACGCTGCCGAACTCCAGCTTGTTGAACAACACGGCGTTTCGCCCGCGAATCAGGAACAGCAGCGCATACGACGTGGTCACGTCGGTTCCGCCCACGCCTCCGGCCCAGCCGCCTCCGGGCGCCATCGTCGCCAGCAACCTTTCGGCGCCCAGCTTGAACCAATTGATGCTCCCGAAATACTTGTACCCGCTGGCCAAACCCACGCGCTCCACGCCGTAGAAGTAGTAATAAATATCGCCGACGTTGTTGGTGAGCAACTGTTTTCCGTCGAGTACGGCCTGGAAGTTGTTATCGAACCAGTCCAGTCCGCGCTGAATGGGCCCGAAGTCGCCCGTGCTGGTACACTTGATAAAACTGCTGGCGAGCATCTTGTCGTGGCAGATGAACAGGGAGGCCAGCCCCGCGGCCGCCATGGTGCCGGAGGAGGGCTGGCCTTTGCCATAGCACCAGGCGCCATCGCGGTTCTGGCAGCTCGTCCAGTGCTCCATGACTTTGTACCAGTACTCGTCCGCGACCTCAAACCGAAGGTCTCGAGCCGCCGCCCATACGCCCAGCACCCCGTACTGGCTGTTGGAGTTGTCGCCGTTAAGACCGCAGTTCGGGGTTGTTTCGTAGGTGTAACTGCCGTCCTTGGTGGCCTTGATCAGCGTATTGGCGTCGTCTTGGAGGTTGTTGAAATACTTGCCTTTGGTCTGCCCATTGGCCAGCAGCCAACAGTTGCATCGCAGACCCAATTCATAGTTCTTGGTCGCCTTGTTCGTGGCCAGCCACGACAGGGCCAGTTTCATTTTATCCGATTGGGCGCCTTCGCCCGATTCCAAGAGTGCGTAGGTCGCTATGGCTGTCGGACCGACGGGGTACCCCATGCCGCCTTGGGCGCCTTTACCGTAGCCGGCCCAACTGCCGTTGGGCAACTGAGAGGCCAGCAGAGCTTTCTTGCCGCTCTCCAAGGCCTCCTCGATTTGTTTGTCCAGGGGCACGGACTTGTTGAACACGGGCGGCGTTGGGACCGGCGTTGGAACCGGCGCCGGGACTGGCGCAGTAGCCGGAGCTGACGCCGGACTTGACGCCGGAGCAGGCGCCGGGGCTTGCGCCAGAGCCATCGCATACACCAGCAGGGAGCAAGCCAACATTGGCAGGAGAGCGTTTCGCCGCATGATCTCATTCCTCTTGGGTTAAGGATCTATTGCCGTATTGCAAGGACCAGGAATGTCTGAATCTTACGCGTCCAGTATGCCAGAAGACGGGCTTCCGGTCAAGCAACGTTTATCAGGGAATTCGCCGATATGTTGCGCCGCGGGAAAACCTGCAATCGATTTCCCGCCCGTGCGGATCTTCCATCGGGTCCCCGGCGGCGAAGACTCGAAATCCCATCGTTATTTCCTGGCGGCCTTGCCGGCGCTGTAACGAAGGTAGGTGTCGATGAATTCCTGGATGTCGCCGTCGAGCACCTTGTCCGTCTGGGAGCTTTTGAGGTCGGTCCGCTCGTCGCGCACGAGCTGGTAGGGATAGAGCACGTACGAGCGAATCTGGTATCCGAAGGCGATCTCGCCCTTGTCGCCGTACATCTTGGAAAGCTCCGCGTCGCGCTTGATCTGCTCCAACTGGTAGAGTTTTGCCGCGAGCATTTTCCGGCACTCGGCCCGGTTCTTGTGTTGCGACCGCTCGTTCTGGCATTGCACGGAGATGCCCGTGGCCAGGTGCGTCACGCGGACGGCGCTGGCGGTTTTGTTGACGTGCTGCCCGCCCGCGCCGCTGGCGCAGAAGGTGTCCTCGCGCACGTCCTTGTCCCAGTCGACGTTGACTTCCAATTCGTCCAGCTCGGGGCTGACGTCCACGCTGGCGAAGCTGGTGTGCCGGCGCTTCTGCGAGTCGCAGGGGCTGACGCGCACCAGCCGATGCACGCCCCGCTCGCACGAAAGGTAGCCGTGGGCGTACGGCCCGGACACCCGCAGCGTGATGGAGCGGATGCCCGCCTCTTCGCCGTTGGTGCGGTCGTGCTCCTCGGCCGAGTAGCCCGATCGCTCGAAGTAGCGCAGGTACATTCGCAGGAGCATTTCGGCCCAGTCGCAACTCTCGGTTCCGCCGGCGCCGGCGTGGATGGAGAAGTAGCAGTTGCCCGCGTCGTGAGGTCCGCCCAGCAGCGTGCGAAGTTCGACGCGTTCAAGCTGGGCCTGGAGCTTCTCGATCTCGCTGGAAGCCTCGGAGAACATTTCGGGGGAGTCGTCCTCCATGGCCAGCTCGACCAGGGCCCGAACGTCATCGGCCTGCTTGAGCAGTTCGCTCACCGGGGCGACGACGGCCTTGAGGGCCTTGAGTTGGCCGACGACTTTCTGCGCGGCTTCCTGGCTGGCCCAGAAATCCGGCGCGGACATTCGCCGATCCAGTTCTTCCATCTGCAGCTTTTTTCCCGGCAAGTCAAAGAGAGTCCCGGATAGCGATGATCCGGGCGTGAAGGGTTTCGATGGTCAAGGTCAATGCTTCGCGTTCAATCATTGTGTGGACTCCTAAGAATACATCCTACAGGACTCGTGGCCGGCGAACAAGGCGAAGAAACGGCAAAGACACAGCGAACCGACGAACATTCGAACAATCGAACCGCTGAAGGCAGAAGTTCAGAACCGGAAAAACAAATCTTCACTTCTGACTTCAGCGGTTCGATTGTTCGACATTCGTCGGTTCGCTTTTTCCGGAAAAAAATAAGGGCGACGCCCAGGTGGAGGGAGACCTTGGCATCGCCCATTTAGCCGCAACCCATGATGCAGGCGGAGGGAGACCTACATCGTAAGGGTGCAGCGGACAACACAACTTACTGCTTCATGTTATATCTCGGCTGGAGGCCATTTCAATCTTTAATCAATTCCCAAGTTAATTATTTTTTAATGGGTTAGAGAAGGTCGCCTGCTGCTTCGCTTCAACCGCGGCGGGAAATCCACGAACGTAACTTACTTCCCGCCGCGACCGGCCTGCGGGCCTGCGCGTGACCCCGGCCAAAAAATCGGGAGGCGCCGGTCATCGGATTCCTGCCGGACCGCAAGAACCGACGCCCGGCGCCTCCGTCACAACTGAAACGTTCGTCCATGAACGCTGCAACACGGGGGTCGCGACACCGGCATCCAGCCATCAGCATCCGTCGCAACCCGATTCCCAGCTTGACAACAGTTCGTAGTTCGAAGTACGTAGTTCGGAGCAACAGAACTTCTTATTGCCGCTTCTACGAACCACGTACTTCGCACTACGAACTTGTTACCGGGAACTTCTTTCTTGCCGTTTCTACGAACTACGAACTTCGTACTGCGAACTTCTTCTAGCTGCATCCCAGCGACGACCCGCAGACATAGCACTTGTAGCAATTGCCGTTGCGGACCGTGATCGAACCGCAGATGTCGCAGGCAGGGGCGTCTTCCTGGAAGTGCGAGAACTGCTGATCCAGGCGATCCACCCGCGAGGCCAGGCGGTTTTCCAGAACGTCGCCCAACAGCTTGGCCGACTTCTGGGCGACCGGCCCGGACAGGCCGCCGCCGTTGCCCGAACCATTGCCCGGCGATTCCTCCGAGGAGGACGAATATAACCCCAGAGATCTCTGCGCGTCCGTGTCAGAGACCTTTGGGGCCTGGCCTTTTTCCGAGGAATCATCTTCCGTGACCGCCTCGGACGCTGCCTTGGGATTGGAAAGCTTGTCGAACATCTCCGAAATCTTGGGCGAATGCTCCGTGCGCTTCGGCAGGTTCGCCTTGCGATATTCTTCCAGGAACGTCAGCCCCAGCCAGCGGAACACGTAGTCCACGATGCTCTTGGCGAAGGGGATGTCCTTGTTGGACGTCATGCCGTTAGGCTCGAACCGCTGGTGCGAGAACTTCTTGACCAGCGCCTCCAGCGGCACGCCGTACTGCAGGCACAGGCTGATCGAGGTGGCGAAGGCGTCCATCATGCCGCCCACCGTCGAACCTTCCTTGGCCATCGTGATGAAAAGCTCGCCCGGCGTGCCGTCCTCGTAGAGGCCGACGTTGAGATACCCCTCGTGACCGGCCACGTCGAACTTGTGCGTGATCGACGGCCGCGTCGCCGGCAGGCGGTGACGGTGCGGGGCGTACTTATTTTCCACGACGGCCGGCTCGGCCTTGACGGCCTCCTTCTGACCGCTCTTCTTCACGTTCACCGGCTGGGCTCGCTTGGACCCGTCGCGATAGATCGCCACGGCCTTGAGGCCGAGCTTCCAACCCTCGATGTACACCTGCATGATGTCCGCGGTGGTGGACTCCTTGGGCATGTTGACGGTCTTGGAGATCGCGCCGGACAGGAACGGCTGCACGGCCGACATCATCCGGATGTGTCCCATGTAGTGGATGCTTCGCTTGCCCTTGGAGGCCTTGAACGCGCAGTCGAAAACCGGCAGGTGTTTCTCGGCCAGGTGCGGGGCGCCTTCGATCGTGTCGTTCTGGTCGATGTGCTCGATGATCTCGCCGACCTGCTGCTTGGAATAGCCCAGACGCTCCAGCGCCAGCGGGACCGTGCGGTTGACGATCTTGAACATCCCGCCGCCGGCAAGTTGTTTGTACTTGACCAGGGCGATGTCCGGCTCGATGCCCGTGGTGTCGCAATCCATCATGAATCCGATGGTGCCCGTGGGCGCCAGCACGGTGACCTGGGCGTTTCGGAAGCCCAGGTGCTCCCCGGCAGCCAGCGCCTCTTCCCAGGCCGCCGCCGAGGCCGTCTGCAGCTCCTGCGGGCAGTGCCCCGCGATCATCTTGCCCACCGAGTCCCGGTGCATCCGGATCACGTTGAGCATGGACTGGCGGTTGCGGTGATATTGCGCGAAAGGCCCGACGCGGCTGGCCATTTCGGCGCTGGTCGCGTAGGCGGTTCCGGTCATGATAGCTGTGATGGCCGCCGCGGTCGCCCGCCCGCCGTCGCTGTCGTAGGGCAGGCCCAGCGACATGACCAGCGAGCCCAGGTTCGCGTAGCCCAGCCCCAGCGGCCTGAATTCGTGGCTGTTGCGGCAAATCCGCTCGTTGGGGTAGCTGCTGTGATCGACCAGGATTTCCTGCGCGACGGCGAACAACCGCACGGCCGTGCGGAAGCGAACGATGTCAAAACTGCCGTCGGGGCGGCGGAATTTCAGCAGGTTCAGGCTCGAAAGGTTGCAGGCCGAGTCGTTGATGAACATATACTCGGAGCACGGATTCGATGCGTTGATCTCTCCGCTGCCCGGGCAGGTGTGCCAGCGATTGACCGTCGTGTGATACTGCACGCCGGGGTCGCCGCAGATTCGCGTGCCCTCGGCGATCAACTCCAGCAGATCCTTGGCCTGGTACTTGGCCATCGGCTTGGTGGGGTCGGTCACGGCGTAGGTTTGCCATTCGCGGCCTTCGAGGGCGGCCTTCATGAATTCGTCGGTCAGCCGCACCGAGAGGTTGGCGTTCTGGTACATCACGGAGGCGTAGGCGTCTCCGTTGAGCCCGCCGTCGTAGCCTTGCTCGATCAGCGCCCAGGCTTTCTTCTCCTCGTTCATCTTGCACTCGATGAACTCTTTGATGTCCGGGTGCGAAATCTTGAGCGACTGCATCTTGGCGGCCCGGCGGGTCTTTCCGCCGCTGCGGACCACGGCAGCGATCTGGTCGAAAATCCGCATGAAGGAAAGCGGGCCCGACGGCTTTCCGCCGCCCGAGAGCTTTTCTTTGCTGGACCGCAGCGTCGAGAGGTCGGTGCCGGTTCCGCTGCCGTACTTGAAGAGCATCGCTTCGGCCTTGCACAGCCGCATGATGTCTTCCATCGTGTCGTCCACGGACTGGATGAAGCACGCGGAGGCCTGCGGGTATTCGTAGCTTTGCTTGGTCTTGACTGGCTGGTTCCCCGCGGCGTCCCAGTGGTAGTTGCCCTCGGACCCGGCCACACCGCACTGGTGGAACAGGCCGACGTTGAACCACACCGGCGAATTGAACGAACCGTACTGGTTGACGCACAGGTAGGTTAATTCGTTGTAGAAATTTTCCGCGTCCTGGTCGGAGGCGAAGATGCCGTCGGCCTTGCCCCAGTCGGCGATGGTGCGCGTGACGCGATGCACCAGTTGGCGGACCGAGTTCTCCCGCTCGCTCTTGCCGTTCTCACCGTAGAAATACTTGCTGACGACGACGTTAGTCGCAAGCAGGCTCCAGTCGGAGGGCACTTCCACGTCGGTCTGCTCGAAGACGAGGTTGCCCTTCTCGTCGGTGATGCGGGCGCATCGCTTTTCCCATGAGATCTGGTCGAAGGGGTGCTCTCCCGGAGTGGAGAAAACCTGCTCTACCACCAGCCCGCCGCCGGCATCCTGAGACACAACTGACTTGTCCGGCCCCATCTTGCTTATCTGTTCATTCGATGCCATCGGAGCATCTCCAAACGTTGTCACGTTTTTCATTCCAGTTCGGTTCGCACGGGCCAACCTTGTCCCGTGCCGCGTCTCAACAGTCGGATACCTACACCCCAGGAAAGCGTTTCCTGGCCTACAACCGGTTTTCGCCTGCGAGATGACAGCAGGATTCTGCGTCAATTAGTGGTGTAGGTCAAAAGTAAAATACGCAAAATGTTGTGTCAAAATACAAGTTGTAAAATATCAAGAGCTTACAAAGCAAGATTTTTTTCGCCAACATCATAGAACATCCAAACATCATACTAACATAAGATCAATTTCCTGTCAAGAGCAACTACAGGTGGGGTTAAGCCGACCTCATGTACACTATTTGTTGATAATCTGTTGATTGTTGTTGGCACATTTGGTTTGTAGTGTGCCCGTCAGGGCATTCTTGTCGTTCCAGCGACTCGACGGGCCGGAAGAAACGCCTCACGGCGTCACTACAGGCCAGTTTTCCGGTTTCGGGTTTCCGGTCCCCGGCGTACAATAGCGGGCATGAAGCGAAAGCGACGAGTCGGATTGCTGCTGGCCTGTCTGCTGCTGGCGACCGGGGTCACGTACGTTGCGACGACCTGGTATTACCAGGTCGGGCTGTTCGGCGGGAACGGCGCCCGCGACAGCGCGCTGGAAAGTCGGGACGCCAGGCAGTGGGCCCAGCCGCTGGACCTGCCGGGTGTGCCCAACGCCTTCCGCGTCAGCGGCGCCCTCTACCGCGGCGCCCAGCCGACCGACGAAGGCTTGGTCAGCCTCCGCAAGCTGGGCATCAAAACCGTAATCAATCTTCGCGAAGAGGACATCGACGCGGGCTTGGCCAACGGCGCCGACCTCAAGCGGGTGCATATCCCGCTCATCGCAGTGGTGAATCCGACCGACAAGGAAATCCGCCAGTTTCTCCAGACAGTTTGCGATCCGGCGAACCAGCCGGTGTTCGTCCACTGCCGGGCCGGCGCCGATCGGACCGGCACCCTGTGCGCGGTCTACCGGATCGTCGTACAAGGCTGGGACAAGCAAGCGGCCCTGGACGAAATGACGCGAGGCGGTTTCAATTTCCATTCGACATTCCAGAACCTCGCCTGGTACATCCAGACGACCGACTTCGAGCGTTTCAAGCAGCCCGACACGAAGCCGAATGTCAAATGACGAATGTCAGTGTCGAATACTGACAACGTTATGGAATGCAAGCCTGCCCGCGCCGGGCTTGCCCGGCGCGGGCAGGTAATCGGGATAACCACGATCGGTTTTCAGACGATTTTTATTGTTCCGGATTCCGTGACCCCGGTGCTTAAGTTCAGCTGTGAAGTTGCCGTGGATCCAAATGGCACGTTGATGTTGGGCAGGTTTAGATGGTAGAGAGACATCTGCCCAACAAGTGGGATCTTGCCATCGACCTCGACATACGGGCTGGCCGTTACGCCAAAACTCGTGTAGAAACTATTCTTCATTGAGAAGCTCCCGACACTGACGCTGAGGCTGGACTTCGCTGTGCTCGGGATGCACACGTTGAAAGTTGTTGAACCGGAGCTTGGTATTGCAAACGAATATTTTGTCCCATTGATCGTCACGTTTCCATCAAATTCGGAGAACGTAAGATGGTCCGCTCTTGTTACGCTCACATTGGTGCCAAGGTTCAGCGCGAGAACGCTATCAACTGTGGCGGCGGCTGGCAAAAAGTACCCGGCGAGCTTAAGCGCGTCCACCTGCAACCCGGATATGACAGTTTGACTGCCATTGTCTGTAACAGTCTTTCCAAAGGCCGGTGTGTAGCTGGTCAATGGGGTATTCAAATTGAAATTCTGCGGGATGTTCGGCGTCTTGACATACTGGTCCCAGACTGAAACCATATCAAGACTCTTGCTTATCGTACCGGTTCCCAGGGCCGGTATGTTTTTGTAACCCAGTGAGAGATTAAGAGGCATTGAAACTCCTGCCCCGAGCAGTCCGCTCATCGTTTCGCTGGTTGGCGTGAATTTGATTGTGATTGGTACGGTTTGTCCGGCCTTGGCAGTGTCCGGGAGGATGACAGAAATGCTCCCGCCGACATTCGCGGAGACTGTCCCGGTACTGGCATAGGCATTGATTGAAAGGTCTGCGTGCGGGGCCGTCAATCCGATGTTGTTCACCAACACATTGGGGCCGGTCCAGTTGAACAGGGAATAATTGCAACTCCAAGCCTTCCCGGCGGCCCAAATCGGCGCGTTGGAAACGGATAAGGAAAGCCCCGCGCTTACCGTGCTGAGTAGTTCTCGCCCCTCTAGGCTTTCAAAACAGCAGATCGACTCTGATCGCTTCATTTTCGTCTTCCTTTCTTTCTTATTTCTTATTCGGCAAATCGGAATCGCCACAAGCACAAACACCTTACCTATGATTTATTACAAATCTTCGTAAATCATAACCACCCTTTAGTTTCTGTCAAGTCGGGCAAACACCTGATTTATTAATATTTGTTCAAAAAAAGGAAAATCGTCCTTTGGCGATACACCGCGTTAATCGAACCCTGTTTATCGCATATCCGTCCGGATACAATGTTTTGTTATGAGTCTTCCCATGGTAGCCATTGTGGGCCGGCCTAATGTCGGCAAGAGCAGCTTGCTGAATTGCATGGTCGGCCGTCGAATCTCGATCGTGGACCCGATGCCCGGCGTGACGCGCGACCGCGTCAGCGCGCTGTGCGCGCTGCCTGAGCAGAACGCGGAGCCCGAAGCGAAGGTCGGAGGGCGAACCGCAAGAAGCGAGCGGCGCAGAGCCAAGAGCAAAGGGCGAAACGCCGAAGAAAAGACCGCGGCGCTCGGTGGGGTTCAAGGCGACGCGGATGCCCAAGACGAGGCCTTCGATCATGAGGCGCTGCCGCCAGGGCGGTACTTTGAACTGGTCGATACCGGCGGCGTGGGCATCGTGGACAAGGATCACTTGCAGGAAGACGTCGAGGCGCAGATCGCTTTCGCCATGGCGGCCGCGTCGCTGATCTTGTTCGTGACCGACGCTCGCGAGGGCGTCACGCCGCTGGACAAGGTCGTCGCCGAGCGCCTTCGCAAGCAGCACAAGCCGGTGATCCTGGTGGCCAACAAGATCGACGACATGGGTATGTCCGCGCAGTTGGGCGAGTTGCACCAACTGGGCTTTGGCGAGCCGCTGCGGTTCTCCGCCAACGCCGGCTTGGGGCGCAGCGACCTGCTGGAGGCCATCGACTCGCACCTGGGCAAGCTGGGCATGACCGGCGACCAGCCGCCGGAGCCTGTGATGAAGCTGGCCATCATCGGAAAACGCAACGCCGGTAAAAGCACGTTCATCAACGCGCTGGCCGGCGAGCAGCGGGTTATCGTCAGCGAGACCCCCGGAACCACGCGCGACAGTGTGGACGTCACCATCAAGGTCGGCGACAAGACCTTCACAGCCATCGACACCGCCGGCGTCCGCAAGCGAAAGAGCTTCGAGGGCGACATCGAATATTACAGCTACCACCGGGCCATGCGGTCCATCCGCCGGGCCGACGTGGTGGCCCTGATGATCGACGCCTCGCTGCCCGTCTCGCAGGTGGACAAGGACCTTGCCGGCGAGGTTGCCGCGGAATTCAAGCCCGTCGTGCTGGTGGTCAACAAGTGGGATCTGGCCACCGGCAAGGCCGACCCGGAAGATTACCAGGACTACCTCGAGAAGGTCTTTCCGGAGTTGAATTTCGCCCCGATCATTTTCACGACGGCCAAGGACGGCACGGGCGTGATGGACATGGTCCGCCTGGCCGCGCAGCTTTACAAGCAGGCCAACACCCGCGTGCCCACCGCCAGGCTCAACGAATGGGTGATGGAGATACTTCAGCTTCGCGGGCCCAGCCACCGCACCGGCACCAAGCCGCCGCGAATCCTGTACGCCTCGCAGATTTCCACGGCCCCGCCGACCATCGTCTGCTTCGTCAACGACGTGCGCAGCTTCGACCAGACCTACCAGCGATTCCTGGTCAACCAGCTCCGCGACCGCTTGCCGATGAGCGAAGTGCCGATCCGCCTGTTCTTCAACCAGCGAAAAGTCCGCGAGGAATTCCGCCCCGTCCGCAACCAGCCGGACGAGCTCAAGCACAGGAGAAGGCACTGAGAAGACGTAGGGAGTAGGGCGTAGGGAGTGGGGAGTAACAGCAAGAAAAGCAGAAGCAGCAAAAGCAGCGGCAGCAGAAGAAGAATAAGGGACAAGAGCGAAAATAAAGAGCCTGCCGGGTCGGATGACCCGGCAGGCTCTTTTCGTTTCTTCGCTGTTACTCTCTACTCCCTACTCCCCACTATTCTGGGGCTTCCTCTTCCGCCGCCGGTTTGCTGGCGGGCGTGGTCCTGCCGTGGTGCCTTCCGGGCGTGGCCGTTTCGGGAACGGTGGTTTCGGTCTTGCCTCCCTCGCTCATGGGAAGGACCAGGAACTTGGCTTGCGGCACGACCCAGAGTTCCACGCGGCGGTTGGTCGAGCTGCCCTTGTGACCGGCGGCGTTGGGAACGATGGGGTAGTTCTCGCCGTAGCCCATCGCGCCGATGCGAGTGTCTTTCAATCCCGCGCCGGACAACACCTGCTCGACGCTGATCGCCCGATGCACTGACAGATACCAGTTGTCCGGATGGCGCTTATAGGTCGCGGTGCCCTGGCGAATCGGAATGTCATCCGTATGACCGGCCACGTAGACGTAGAACGGCGCCGCCGAGGCCGTGTTCATGATCCTCGCGAATTTTTCCAGCGCGGCCTTGGGGCCCGGGCGCACGTCGTCTTTGCCCTTCTCGAAGGTCAGGTCCGACGACAGGCGGACCACGCCTCGGGTGGGATCATACGTCCAGCCATTGTCCGCCGCCAGCTTCTTGAGTGCCTCGTTGAGATCATCGGGCAGCGGCATCTCGGTGGGCGGCTTGGGCTGGTTCAGCAAGGCCAGATACTTGTCGTTGAGCTTGTTGTATTCGTCGCGGGCCTTGGTCAATTCATCCTTCGCAATGCCGTATTGCTGCGACAGCGCGTCCAGGGCCGCCTGCTTTTCGCTC
>CAZYDC010000046.1:0-15871 GCA_964646065.1 uncultured Planctomycetaceae bacterium
TTGTTCTCCAGTCCGCCGGTATACGCGGGCCCTTGCTGGGGAACATAAATGACCAGGACGCCCTTGGGGTTGTTCTTGGCGGCCGGGGTGCTTTCGTTATACTGGTCGAGCATCACCAGGTCGCGGACGATGAAGCCCATCGATTGGCTGACATAACGGGCCGCTTCCTGGGGCTGGGTCGGGACGGCCGCGAGGCGCACCTTGACCTGCGTGTCTTCCTTCTGCCGGGGGTGGCGAACGGTCAGGCTGATCTCCGAATTCACGCCCGACTGAAGCAGTTGACGCCGGAACCCCTGCGCTATCAGTCCGGGGGCTTCCTTCTCGAACGGCTTTCCGTTGATCGCGACGATCAGGTCGTCGGTCTGAAGCCCTGCCTTGTCGCCGTTCTGTCCGGGGATGACCGTTCCCAGCCTCAGCACGGGGGTCTTGAACTCCCCGAACCGGCTGTCGGTGGAGGGCAGGACGTCAAACATCGCGCCGATCCAGGGCATCAGGCGGGGCGTATCGGGGGTCTTGGCCATGTAGTCCATGATGCCGGCCAAATTGGACGCGGGGGTAAAGAACGAAGTCACCTGCCGCCCCTTGAGCAGCAGGTCCTGCTGCCCGCCCTGCTGGCTGGGCGTCACGAAGCGGTCGAAGGGTTGCGAGCTTACCATGCCCACGACCTGGCCGTTCTCGTCGAACACCGGGGAGCCCTCGACGGCCAGGTGCCCGCTGGTGACAAACACGATCGGGTCCGGCGATTTCAGCAAGGCCGAAACGTACGCGCTGGTCACGTAGGGCGTGTGGTTGGCCTCTTCCAGCAGGCCCAGCGAGGTCACCTGCTGCCCGACGGCGAGCTTGGGGTCCTTCTGGAAATTGGCGGCGGTGAAGCTGCCCTTCTCCGCCGCGCGGAAGAAGCCCAGGCCCGTTTCCGGATCCACCCACATCAGGTTGGCCTTGACCGTCTTTCCGTCGGACAGCCGCAGCGAGGCATCCTTGAGGCTCTTGGTCTTCATCCAGCCCTCGACGGCGTAGGTCATGAAGATTCCATCGGTGGCATTGATGCACAGCGCCTGCCCACCGCCCATCTGCGGCGGATCGTTGTCGATCGTGTAGGTCAGGAAGGCCAGCATCGGCGCCCTGGCGGCCGTGTCAGCCAAAACCTTGGAGGTATTGTCCGCGGCCATCAAAGGCAGGCAGGACCCGAGCAATGCTACCGCAACTAGCGACCAGAAACGTGTCATTGAGAGCTCCTTCTAGTAGTAGGTCGATCTTTCCTTGGTTCTCCCGCCCCGACGCCAAACCGCTGGGCCCAAGCCGGACCACACGATGGCGGCAAACGCGTCAACGCCAGGAGGATAACCATGCCGATTACGAACATCACCATGGAGGTGTACTGGTTGTGCGTCAGAATCAATTGCGACCAATGCCATGACAGGTTATGCGGATTGTCCGCCCGAATCAACTCCTCGAAGAATCGCAGCACCGGGTAGGCCAGCATGAGGAGGGCGAAGACCTGTCCTTCGCGCTTGCGCAACCGCGTGAACAGCACCAGCAGCAGCGCGAGCAGCCCCGCCCCCGCGATCGAAAGCGCCTGCGACGGCCGAACCGCCAGCGAATGCTGCGCCTCGGCCATCGAAATCATGTCCGCCTGGAGATACTCGTTGGCGGCCTTGGCCTCGGCCGGAAGAAGCGTTTCGCCCGCGCCCGTGTGGAATTTCCCCATCAACCATATCCGTCGGGCCTGGCAATATCGCCAGAATGCGTCGAAATCCAGCGTAGAGGCGCCGGAAGGAGTCGGCGGATTTGAAGTCGAGAACCAGACCGCCTCGTCCCAGAACTCGCTGCCCAAGAGCGGCCCCTGGGCGGACTCCAAGGCCTCCTGCCACTGCGCCTCGTTCATGCGGTCCAGCGGGGCGACCTTCAGCCACAGGGCCTTGGCGTTCTGTTCCGTGCCCATGACCACCGAGAGTTGGTCGTTCTTCAACGCCCCGTGGAAATATCGCGGCGCGTGCAACCTGCCCGCCGCCGGCCCGATCTGCATCACCAGTTGCTCCGGCGGATGCACCAGCGGTTCGGGCTGGCCGTTGGCGTCTTTGTGGTCGTACTGGTCGCCGTAGACCGGCGAGGGAGCGTCCGTGCCCTGCGAGTAAGGGTTGCTCCTGCCGTCCAGCTTGATCAGCGGTTTGGAGTACATGGGAAAGTGCATCGACAGCGGGGCCGTGTCGGCACAGAGCCCGCCGTAGCAGCAGCCGTTGAGCAGGCAGCCCATGCGCCCGAACGCCAGCCCCAGCATGATGCTCGGGGCCAGGATGTCCAGGTATCGCCGAAGGGGAAGCCTCTTGATGGCCAGGTACACGATGGCGGCCAGCATCGCCAGGCCCAGGCCGCCGTAATAAATCAGCCCGCCGGAGGTGATGTCCAGCATCGCCGCCAGCGGGTTGCCCTCGCGGCTGAATTTATCCCAGTCCTGTATGACGTAGGCGATGCGGGCGCCCAGGACGCCGCAGAGCAGCGCCAACAGGCACACGTACGTCAGCGCGTCGGGATTCTCGCCCATGCGCCTGGCCCGCCACTTGGCCAGCGCCATCGACAACAGGAACCCCAGCACCAGCATCAGCCCGTAACCGAATATGCGCAGCGGAAATTGCCCGCCCAGGAGGTGTACTCTGCCAAAATCGAGAATGATCTGAAGCATAAGAAAAAACGGTCCAATAGCCACTTGCCGCCAGTGTCTCAGGGTGGCATGGCGACGTCGTTTGTCGCCATGTCCGTGTCTTACCGGCACGCATGGCGACAAACAACGTCGCCATGCCACCCAGCTACAAGGCTATTGGCTAAAGCCCTGCAACCTCTTCGCGATGCGGTTCTTCTCGTCCACCAGGACAATTGACGGCCGGAGGTTCTTGGCCTCCTCGGGCGTCACGTAAGCAAAGGCCATGACGATGATACGATCTCCGACCGTGACCAGTTTGGCCGCCGCGCCGTTGATACAGATCACCCCGCTGCCCTTTGGGCCGGGAATGACGTACGTCTCAAAGCGGGCGCCGTTGTTCAGGTCGGCCACCAGCACCTCTTCGTGGGGCAGAATTCCCACCGCCTCGAACAGGTCCGGGTCGATCGTGATCGAACCGACATAATCTATATCGGCTTGCGTGACGACCGCCCTGTGTATTTTTGACCGAAGCATCTTTAAGAACATGACAACTCACAGTAGCACGGGCATCTTGCCCGTGAGTAGCATGGGCGTCTCGCCCATGAGTAGCACGGGCATCCTGCCCGTGATTCCTGCCGTTTCTTTCCATTGGTTCTTGCGGCTCTGAGCCACAAGACACGTACGCCGCAAAAGGGCCGCATTTTATTGTGCGGCCCTGGCGGCGTCCACAGCGATATTGTCGATCAGCCGGGTCGCGCCCAGCTTCACCGCCATCGCGATCACCACAGGGTTATCGGTCATTTCTACGCCGCAAAGTGTCTCAGGATCGACAATTTCTAAATAATCCACCACGGAGTCGGGTGCCGCGCGGGCCAAATGCTCCCGCATCGCCGCAACTACCGCCTCCGCCGGAGGATGCTCCCGCAGGATCAAATCCCGCCCCAACTCCAGCGACTGGTGCAGCGCCGGCGCCTGGCGGCGATGATCGTCCGACAAATACGCATTCCGGCTGGACATCGCCAAACCGTCCGCTTCGCGGACCGTCGGACAAACCACGATCTCGATCGGGAAATTCAGGTCCGCCGTCATCCGCCGGATGATCGTCGCCTGCTGAAAATCCTTCGCGCCGAAAAACGCCCGGTCCGGCTGCACGATGTTGAACAGCTTGGCCACCACCGTGCAGACGCCCGCGAAATGCACAGGCCGGCTCCGCCCGCACAACTGACCCGACAACGCCTTGACGGTGATTTCCGTCATCTGGGTTGGTGGCATGGCGACGTTGTTGGTCGCCATGTCTTGGGAACCGTACATCGTCTGGGCGGTCGGCATGAACACCAGGTCCGCCCCGTGCTTGCGGCAAAGCTCCAGATCCTGTTCCGGCGTCCGCGGATACTTGGCCAGGTCCTCGGTAGGCCCGAACTGCGTGGGATTCACGAAAACGCTCACGACGACAAAGGAAAAGCTGGGCCGGTCCCTTTTCAAACAAATAGGGACGGACCCCATTTTCCCGACGGCCGCGTCGATCAAGCTGGCGTGTCCGGCGTGCAGAGCGCCCATCGTCGGCACAAGACAGATGTCCTTGCCCGCCGCCCGGGCCTCCGCCACCGCCAACCGCACATCTTCTATTTTCTGGACCGAATTCATTTCATCCTCTATCGGCGAAATGCCGCTGCCCGGACCTCAGAATTCACCGCAAAGGGCGCGAAGAACGCAGAGAAAGGAGAATATATATCATTTCTTGCTCTGCGTTCTTTGCGTTCTTTGCGGTGAAAATCGCTTCTGACCGATCAACTGTCGGACGGTGTTCGCCAATTCCCGCACGTTGGAATCCGCCCGGAAATCCGTTTGCCCGGTATCGACGGCGAGGACTTCGCATTTTGCCTCGGCGGCGGCGCGGGCGTACAGGCCGTCGATGGTCTCCAGGAACTCCGCCGTCATCACCCGCTCGAACCCTCTGCCGCGGGCCGCGATCCTGCCCAGCAGGACTCGCGGGCTTGCCGTCAGGCGAATCAGCAGGTCCGGCGGATGGACCAGGTTTTCCAGCCGGGCCCGGAGCGGTTCGTAGATCGCCAGTTCGTCGGCGCCCAGTTTGAGCTGGGCGAAAATGCGGTCCTGGCAGAAACCGTAGTCGCTGACCCGCACACCCCGCGCCGGCCAGGATGCCCGCGAGAGCTGCCCTGCCCGCGAGACGAGAAAATACAATTGCCCCGGCAGGCGGGCCTCCTCCTTGCCCAGATACGAATCAGCCAGGAACGGATTGCCCGCGTAATCCTCCCGCACCATCTCGGCCGCCAGTTGCGCGCAGAGCGACTCGGCCAGGGTCGTCTTCCCCGATGCCGGAGGTCCAATGATGCTGATCAGCGTGGCGGCCATGAGAGTCCACAGATTACACTGATTTCACGGATTAAAAAAGAACAAGGGTGGCATGGCGACGTTGTTTGTCGCCATGTCCGTGGGTTGGCGGGTTGGCTCCTAAACAATTCCGATATCATCCGGAAGCTTCGCCGGCATTTGAAAGAAAGCTACCGAGTCATCCTTTGGCCAACGGCGATTTGAGTTCATGTAAACAACACGTGATAAAAATTGTGAGGGCAATTCCATATACCCATAAATCCGACCATCGTCTTGTATTTGAGAAGAAAAGAAGCAATCCCAGGATCATGAGAACAAATAGATACAAGACCACAAGTGCCCAATGCCCCAACCCCACTTTGACTCTTTCCCCACAATTCATGCAAGTCCTTCTTTGAAGGAACATCTTTCGCAGGGCCGACATTGCAGGTTTTCCGCAATGCGGACAATCATTACTTTTGATGTTCATGTTTCACCCGTGAACCTTCTTGCTTGCTTATTCTACCTTCCCTCTCTGCCGCTACAATCCTTTGGCGGTAATTTCTTTGAAAACGATCCAGCCAATTCGCGTCTGTCCCTGCTGTCAAAGCCGGGGACAGACGCGAATCGGCCACAGAGGTTTGCGAACCATCAGGCCAAGCCAACGAACAATGCTATCTCGGCGAATCCGGTCCAGCCAGGCCGATTCGCCTCAGTCCCCTGTGGTTAGGCTTTATTTAGTTCCCCCAGCAACTGGACCATCGTCTTCTTGAGCACCGGATGCACCACGTCCGGCGCGATCTGGACCAGCGGTTCGAGCATGAAGGTTCGCTCGTGCAGATATGGGTGCGGGACCTTCAGGTCCGGGCGGTCGATGACGGAATTGTCGATCAGCAGGATGTCCAGGTCGCACGTTCGCGACCCCCACCGCACTTCCTTGGAGCGGTCGCGCCCGAGCAGCGCCTCGATCTGCTTCAGCGCGGCCAGCAGATCCTCCGGCGGCAGCGTGGTGTCGATCTCGACGGCGGCGTTGAGGTATTTGCCCTGCCCCGGCGGGCCGACCGGGTCGGTTTCAAGAAACTCGCTTCTTCGCCGCACGACGATCCCCGGATGCTCGCCCATCATGCGCAAGGCCGCCAGCAGGGTCGCCTCGCGGTCGCCCAGGTTGCTGCCCATCGCGATGTAAACTCTGGCATGGAGCGCGCGGGTCATCTAGTCACCTTACCTATCATAGTGCGACAGGGACAAATAGTCTTATTACAGGGCAAAATACGAAACTCGAAGCACGAAATCCGAAACAAACAGCAAACTTAAATTCCCAAAACAACAAACGCGGAGTTTGCCAATAGCTTTCTCCGTTTTGAATTTGTCGTTTCGGGCTTTGAATTTGTTTCGGATTTCGGGCTTCGTATTTCGAGTTTTCAGCATCGGTCATCGCCATCCGTGGGTATTGTACGGTTTTCAAACCCCGAGTAGAATGCCCCTATTGCTTCCATAAAGGATGGACAAAACTTGACTCAACCGATCATCCTCGTCATCAACCCAGGTTCCACTTCCACGCGGACGGCCTTGTACGAGGGCGAGACGCTGTTGGCCGAGCGGGAACTGCGTTGCCCGCCCGAGCAGATCGGCCTGTGCGACAAGATCATCGACCAGATCGATTTCCGCACCGAGCAGGTTCGCGAGTTCCTGACCCAGGCCGGACGAAAAGTCTCCGACTGCGCCGCCATCGCCGCGCGCGGCGGACCGCTGCGGCCGGTTCCGGGCGGGGTGTATCGGGTCAACCAGGCCATGCTCGACGACGCGCGGAGCGAGCATTTCATCCCGCACGCGTCGAAGCTCGCCTGCCTCATCGGCGACGAGCTCGGCCGCGCCGGCGGCGTGCCGTGCTTCGTGGTCGATCCGGTTTCGACCGACGAGATGGCCGACCTCTCGCGGATCAGCGGCCTCAAGGAATTGCCCCGCAAAGGCCTGACGCACGCGCTGAACTTGAAGCGCACCGCGCGGCAGTTCGCAGCCAAGCTCGGAAAACCGTACGAGTCGCTCAACCTGATTACCGCGCACCTGGGCGGCGGGGCGTCGATCGCCGTACACACCGGCGGGCGGATGATCGACTCGGTGGACGCCAACGGCGAAGGGCCGTTCTCGCCCGAGCGGTGCGGCGGGCTGCGATCCGACAGCCTGGCCAAGCTGGTCGCGACCGGCGGCAAGGACCTTCACGCGATCCACAAGCTGCTGCTCACGCAGGCCGGGCTGGTCAGCCACCTGGGCACCAACGATTCCCGCGCGGTGGAACAACGCGCGACCGAAGGCGACGCCCACGCCCGCCTGGTCTACGAGGCCTTGGCGTACGGCGTGGCCAAGCACATCTGCGCCCTGGCCGCGGCGGTGAACGGAAAGGTGGACGGCGTGCTGCTGACCGGCGGGCTGGCGCGCTCGCAGATGATCGTCGAGTGGATTCGCAAGCGGGTGGAATTCCTCGGGCCGGTGGAAGTGTACCCCGGCGAGCACGAGATGGCCGCCCTGCAAGAAGGCGTCGCAAGAGCCCTGGCAGGCCTGGAGCCCGTGAAGGTGTACCCCACAGGACAAGTGGAAATTAAATAGGGTCAATGAAGATGGCAACGGACCCCATTGGGTGTCCGTAATAAAAAGAAGAAACATGAACCACGAAGAACACAAAGAACACGAAGTTGGAAACAGAAAGAGCCGAATTCCATTCTCTCGCTTCTTTTACTTCGTGTCCTTCGTGTCCTTCGTGGTTCCAATCTTTCGGGAGTTCAAACTGAGATGAAGAGCATCGACGAGATTATCGCCGCGGCGCAGAAGATCGGGCCCAAGCGGTTGGCGCTGGCCGGCAGGCCCAATGACGAACTGGAGCACGCTCTGGCCGAGGCGGTGAACAAACGCATCGCCAACCCCGTGATTTTCGACACCGCCCCCGAGGCCGTCGCGGCGGTGCGGAGCGGCCGGGCCGACACCCTGATGAAAGGCAGCGTCGAAACCGCCGTGTTCATGCGGGCCGTGCTGGACCGCGAGAACGGCCTGCGCACGGGGCATTTGATCTCGCACGTGCTGGTGATGGAGGCCCGCGGCCGGCTGTGGCTGATTACCGACAGCGGAATCTGCCTCAACCCCACGCTCGAAGAAAAAGCTAAGATCATCCTCAACGCCATTCCGGTCGCCCACGCCCTGGGAATCGACATGCCCAAGGTGGCCGTGCTGGCGGCCATCGAAAAAGAAAACCCCAAGATGCCCGAGACCCTCGACGCCGCGGCGCTGACCAGAATGAACCTGCCCGGCTGCATCGTTCAGGGCCCGCTGGCCGTGGACAACGCCGTCTCCCCCGAGGCCGCCCGCGTCAAGGGAATCTCCGGCCCGGTCGCCGGAAACGCCGACATCCTGCTGGTCCCCTCCTGCCTGGTCGGGAACATCTTCGTCAAGGGCATTATGTACTTCGCCGATTGCCGTTTCGCCGGATGCGCCGCCGGAACCAGCCGCCCCGTCGCCTTCCTGTCCCGATCCGACTCCGCCCAAACCAAGCTCAACACCATCGCACTGGGGGTTTTGCTGAGCGAAATAAACTGGGACTGATTCTTCGAGTTTTTCCCCGTCAACCAACCCAAAGCGCCGACAGGCAAGCCGGCACCATCGCCCAGCAGCCGACCAACGTTTTTTTCTGGAAAAATGATTGCTGTCTTTGGCGCTCAATTTTATATTTAAGAGCAGTCAAGCAAGTCGCCATTCCCCGGCGGGCAACCGGGAAACGCGACTCGCGGAATCAGGCTGGAGGTTGTAGAATGGACGCCAATGTCAGCCCGCTGTTGCCGTGGGACCGTCTGATCGGCACGGAGCCCGAAATCCCCTGGGACGTTCTCGAACAGTTCGCCCGCGCGCTGCCGGGGCACGATCTAGTGCTGGACCGCTTGCTGGAGATGTACGAACATTTCCAGCGCGAGCCCTATGAACGCCTCAGTTACGAGGTCGTTTATATCCCGGCCATCTTCGTCCGGGCTGCCCCCGAGCTACCGGCCGACATCAAGTTGGGGCTGGCGCGCCTCATGGTTCTCTCGCTGGCGGCGGCCGACGAGGCCGACGACGCCGTCATGTGCGACGTGCTGGAAATCGCCATCGCCTCGATGGGTCCCGATGCCGCCCTGACGGCGGTCCTGGACTTCGCCGCCAAGGAGCCCGCTTCCTGCCCGGAGGCCTACGAACTTTGGCATCTGATGGTGTTGGCGAAGGACGCCCGCGACACAAGCCTTCGCGACCGCGTAATTCAACTCTGCCTCCAAACGCTGGAGATGGCCAAGTCGAATGAGTTGAGCGTGGACGATGCAGAACCCGCCGCATGGGTTCTGGCCAGAATGAAGCATCTGCCCGCGCGGCACCTGATCCAGCGGCTCTACGTCAAGACGCAAAACCCGGATTTCCTGGACTATCTGGAACTGCTGGACGGCAAGACGCAAAAGCCCGACCAGGACGATCAGTGGAACACCCCGTTTGAAGATTGGGTTCAGGAGAACTTCGACTTCTTGTGCGACTGGTATATCAACGGCGACGAGGATACCCCCCTTGATCCGGACGATCCGGATGATGCCCTTGACGATGAAGACGATGAGGAGGATTTCGACGACGAGGAGGCCCGGGACGAGGAGGTCATGAAGCGGGCCAACGCCCTGATCGAGGAGTTCCATGATTCCAAGTTCCTCGCCGACGCGGGGCAGGCGCGGGAGGATTATTGCTTCGACATTCAATCCGTCCTGGATTACGCATGGCGCTACGAGGGCGCCGAGGCCAAGGACTTGACCAAGTCTGTCCTCCACGAGGTGCTGCTGGACGTGCTGCCCCGGAAGGTGACCGCCCCGCGCGACTACTTCGAGCGGCTGGCACCGGCCGTGATGCTGTTCCTGGAGTTCCTGGAGGCCAAGGGCGTTCTGGGCGACACCGCGCGGATGCGGCAGGCCGTCGATAAATGGCGCGACGAAATCGTCCGGCGCGGAATGGACCCCAGGAACTGGGGGCCGGCCAAGTCGTTCGCGATGACCGCGATGGCAGCGGGCGTGGACCTCGGCAACGAAAAGGCCATGCAACGCTTCATGCTGAAGTACAACGCCAGTATGATGGAGCGGCATCACGCCGGCGGAGCCGGCGGGCTGAACCTCGGCCTGGCCGACCGGCTCCTGGCCGTTGACGGATACCAGGGCCAGCACGAACAAGGCTACTATGACGAACCGGTTGTCGCGCCCATCGTAAACGACGCCGCCAAGGTAGGCCGAAACGACCCCTGCCCCTGCGGCAGCGGAAAGAAATTCAAGAAGTGCTGCGGAAATTCGGCACGACCGTAACCCTATGTCCGAACCGAATAAACCATTGCCCCCCGACCTGCCGACCCCGCCGCCCTTTGAGGGCCAGGAGGAACGCTGCGCCGCGATTCCCTGGGAAGTGCGCGAGCATAACGTGTACGGCAGTTTTTTCCGAACGGTCCTGATGGTGCTGGGCCACCCCTCGCGCCTGGGGGAACTGATCGACCAACCCGTCAACCCCAGGCAGGCGCAGAAATTCCGCCGGATGTCCGTGCAGTTCTTCATCCTGGGGTCGATCGTAACCGCAATGGTTGCGGTCATGTCGGCCCCGAATCTCAAGGAACAATATGAGCGTATCCTTGCGGGGTTCTTCATCGGCGTTCCGCTGGGGCTTGCCCTTTCGTGGGCGTTCGCCCGGTTCCTCATCGGCGCCAGCCGTTGGTTTTTTTGCCCGCCGCAGCTTACGCCCCGCCAGCAGGAGACCTCGCTGGCGCTGTCGTATTATCTGACGGCCCCGCTGGCGATAGCGGCGGTGTCGTGCTTGCTGCTGCCGCTGGTCGTGATCGACCATCCGCTGGCCCGGGTGGCTTCACGGTTGCTGCCCTCGATTTCGCCGCTGGTGGCGATGGTGTGGTATTTCGTGCTCGTGGTCCTGGGCATGCGCCGCATCGCGCGGCGGCAAGGCCGGAACCTGGTATTTTCCACCATCGGCGTGGCGCTGGTCTGGCTGGCCATCTGGGCGGGAATGATCCTGACGCCCGTTTGCGTCGCGATGTGGCTGCTGATGTACGGTTCGCTGACCTAGGGGGTCAGGGCCTGGGGCGTAAAACGGGCCTGCCGCCAGCGGGAGCAGACGACAACTCACGGATCGCCTGCTCGCGGTCCTCCGTGCCGTTGAGGAAAAACGGAATATCCAGCGTTTCTTGATCGACTCCATTTTTGTCCACGGTCAGACGATATTGCCCCCCGTCGTCTTTCTGGTCCTGCCCCACGACGTAGAGAATCGGGTGCTTGGCGCTCGGAAGATACTTGACGCCTTTGCGCGCCAGGTCGAACGGGTCTTCCGGCATGGCGGGCAGATACTCGGGGCACAGTTCCGTCAGCGACATCGGGCGCCGGCCATGCTCGCATTCGCACATCCGAATCGCCAGCGCCGTCGCGGCCATGCGACGGTAGGAAAAACCGCGATATTGCGTGAAGAACCCGTGCGACAGGGCCGGCGTGAGCGCCATGTTGAGGGTATGTGTCAGGCTCTTGAGCGAACCTGGGCCATCTAGGTATGCCGGCGGACTGATCTTCGACGGAGGATAGCGGCCCAGCTTGGCCTGAGCCACGTACAAGTTCATATGGCGCATGTGCTCGGTGGCCTGCATCGTCCACATCGGACCGGTGACGAAATCCAGCAACCAAATCGCCGGGGCAGGCGTCTTCTGCTCCGAACCGTTCGAGTCCAGCACTCCCTGAACGGACACGGGGTTTTCCAGAATCATCTTGACCGCATCCTGTGCACTAATCCGCTCGCCCATTAACGCCCGCGCTAAGTTGTCTTGCGCGGACTGAGTGGCCAGAAGTTGGGCCATCAGCACCCGCACCTGCTCGGGGCTGGCGGCAGGGGCCGGCCCGACCTTCAGCGTGGGCGCTATCCCCTCGACGGCGGCGGTCATGATGCGGTCGATGCCCACTCCGACCATCTGGCCGATCATGGTGGGTAGGCTATACATGGATTCGCCGACGGCCTGCCCGTCGCGGAGATATTCGACGGCGCGGGCGTCGTCGCCGCGATCATGCGCGATGTGCGCCGCGACCACCAAGGCCCGGGCCAGTTCCTGATAGCCCACCACCTCGGGAGACTGGAAGGTGTAGTACGATCCGCCATAGTCTCCTTTGAAATCGGCCTTCATCCCGCGAGCCTTGCGGGCCAGGGCCAGGGGCTGCTCGACCATCGAAAAGAACATGGCCGCCAGTTCCGTGTGTTTGTGGCGGAATTCGGCGTCACTCTCAAGCTTCGCCCAGAGCCATTCGCCGGATCCGTAATTCGCGAGATGGTCGGTATCTTTCAGGACAACCCATTCGTCTTGGGCCTGGGGCTGTGCGTTCCCCCCCGGAGGATGTGCTGTGGTAGCGCCGAGTAACGCGCTCTTGGGGGCTATCCTCAGGGCCGTCGCATCCTTCAACTCCGGCATGGCCAGGATGCGTTTGTAGATTTCCACCGCGTTTTTATCGTCCGGGACGGCCGGCGGCTGCATCTCCCGCCAGGTTGCCGGTTCGCCGCGTTGGCGGATTTCGTCGATCACGGCCTGGTTCTGACGGTCGGCGTACCAGCCCCATCCCATCCGCCCCGCCGCCGAGGCCAGGAGGAACAGCACCATCAGGGCAAAAAACATCTTGCCCACCACAAATCGTCGGCGAGGTTTGTCCGTTGTTTCCGTCATGCGCTCACTCCGAAGGGGCACTGGAATCTGGAGGTTCGGCGGGCACCAGCGGTTCCAGCGCGGCGATCAGCGGGGCGATATCCGTGACCACGACATCCCACACTTTCTCCGGGATGATTCGGAAATATTCATGCACCAGCCGATTCCGCATCCCGATAATGGTGGACCAGGGGATTTCCCCGTGCGCTTGGCGATACTCGGGCGAGACCATCCTGGCCGCCTCACCTATAATTTGGATCAAGTGCATCAGGGCGTTCTGCAGAACGCGATCGGAGGCAAATGTCTCAAACGATACCCCCGAGGAATGCTTGCGGATTTCGCGCGCCGCCTGGAGCATGTCCAGAAGATACGCCTCATCACGCCACATAGAGTCTCCGCAGCGAATTCAGAATGTGCCGCCGCCGGATATAGTTCTCGCTTCGCTCCACGCTGGTCCGTTCGGCCAGGTCCACCTTCCTGCCCAGAACGCCCGAAAGCTCCTCTTCCATTTCGATAAGATCCCGCAGCCGCCACGAATAGTCCGCCTCGAACGCGACCAGCACGTCCACGTCGCTTTCGGGACGGAAGTCGTCTCGCAGGATCGATCCGAAAACCCACATCTCACGAACATGCCACTTGCGGCAGAACTCCGCAACCTCCTCCGTCGGGATTTCCAGGTCATGGACTCGCATAGGCGATTTATTCTATATCGTCTCAACGCGACATTGCAACGCCAGGTTTAAACTCATAACGTCGTCGCGCCGTCGTCCTTGGTTAGTCAACGGAATCGTCGGGCGAGGATTCGGAATCGGTCTGTTCCGATTGCGATTCGTCTTCTGACGCGCTCCCCTTCGGGTCGCGGCTAAACTCGGTCTTCAGCGGCAGTTCCGGGTCGCCTTCGGGGACCGGGGCGGCCAACGGGAGTTGGGCCTGAGTGTTGTCGTCGGCGACGACTCGGGCGACGGCGACGAGTTTGTCGCCTTCCCTCAGGGCGATCACTCGCACGCCCTGTGTGGCCCGGCCGATCGTTCGGAGTTGGTCCATTCCCGTGCGCACGACCATGCCGTCCTTGGTGATGAGCATCAGCTCGTCGGCGTCGCGCATGGACTTCATGGCCACCACCTTGCCGTTTCGCTCGGTGGTCTTGATGTTGATGATGCCGAATCCGCCGCGGTTCGTGATGCGGTATTCCTCGAAGTTGGTGCGTTTGCCGTACCCGTTTGCGCACACGGTCAGCAGCGTGGCCATCGGGTCCAGCAAGGCCATGTCCACCACCTCGTCACCTTCGCGCAGGTTGACGCCTCGCACGCCGCAGGCGGTCCGGCCCATGGCGCGGACGTCGGTTTCCTTGAACCGGATGGCCTGGCCGTTGGCGGTGCCCAGGATGATCTCGTCGGCCCCGCGCGTGATCGCCACTCCGATGACCACGTCGCCCGGATCGACTCCGGTCGCCTGGATGCCGCCCTTGCGCGGGTTGCCGTAGGCGGCCAGCGGGGTCTTCTTGATCTGCCCCTTTCGCGAGGCGGTGACCAGGAAGCGTTCGTCGAACTCGCGCACGGCGACGACCGCGCAGATTTTTTCGTCGGCCTTCATCTCCAGCACGTTGATGATGGCCCGGCCCTTGGATTGCCGGCTCATGGACGGGATGTCGTAGACCTTCAGCCAGTGCATTCGGCCGTCGTTGAGGAACACCAGCATGTAATCGTGCGTGGAGGCGATGAACAACTCCTCGACGAAATCGCCCTCCTTGGCGTCCGAGCCGATGATGCCGGTGCCGCCGCGCCCCTGCTTGCGATAGGTGGTCAGCGGCATGCGCTTGATGTAGCCCTCGTGGCTGAGCGTGACGACAACGTCCTCTTCGGCGATGAGGTCCTCGATGTTGAAGTCGCCCACGTCGCCGATGATCTCGGTGCGGCGTTCGTCGGCGTACTTGTCGTTCATGTCGTGGATGTCCTCGCGGATGACGTCCAAGAGCAGTTTCTCGTCGGCCAGGATCGCCTCGTACCCGCGGATTTCCTCGCACAGCGCGTTGTAGTCCTCGGCGAGCTTGCTGATTTCCAGGCCGGTGAGGCGTTGGAGCTGCATGGCCAGGATGTGGTCGGCCTGCACGTGGGTGAGGCGCTGGGGCGTCTGGAGCGCCTGGACCATGAAGTCGGTTTGGAGCAGCAGGCGGATCTGGTCGGCCTTTTCGAGGCGCGGCGAGAGGAGGAGTTTTTTGTACCAGTTGCCGGCCTCGGAGTCCAGCAGTTGGAGCGGGTGGCCCATGAGGTTCTTGCGGGCCAGGGGAATGTCGGGCGAGCGCTTGATGATCTGGATAATGGCGTCGATGTCGGCCAGCGCCAGGATCATGCCCTCGAGGATGTGGGCCCGCTGCCTGGCCCGCCGCAGCAGGAACAGGGTCCGTCGGCGGATGACTTCCTTGCGATGGGCGACGTACTCGACCATGGTCTCGCGCAGGCTCAACGTGCGCGGCGCGCGGTTGACCAGCGCAATGTTGATGATGCTGAAGGTGGATTGCAGCGGCGTGTACTGGTAAAGCTGGTTGACGACGACCTCGGGCTCGGCGCCCTTCTTGACCTCGACCACGATGCGCATGCCGGTGCGGTCGCTGTGGTCCTGCACGTCGGAGATGTCCGGGATTCGCCCGGCCTTGACCACGTCGGCGATCCGCTCGATGATCGTCGTCTTGAGCACCTGGTAGGGAATCTCGGTGATGACGATCTGCGTTTTTCCGCCTCGCGTGGTCTCGGTATGCAGGCGGCCTCGCACGGTGATTCGCCCGCGCCCGGTCTTGTAGCCTTCCAGAATGCCCTGGCGTCCGCAGATCATTCCGCCGGTGGGAAAGTCCGGGCCCTTGACGAATTTCATCAAGTCCTCGACGCTCGCGTCGGGGTGGTCGATCAGGTGCAAGAGCGCCTTGCACACCTCGCCCAGGTTGTGCGGCGGGATCGACGTGGCCATGCCCACCGCGATTCCCTGGCTGCCGTTGACCAGCAGGTTGGGGAACTTGCCCGGCAGCACGGTCGGCTCGTCGAGAGTGTCGTCGTAGTTGCGGGTCATGTCCACGGTGTCGAGCGTGAGGTCTTCCATCATCTCGACGGCCGGGGCGGTCATGCGGGCTTCGGTGTACCGCATGGCGGCTGGAGGGTCGCCGTCGATGGAACCGAAGTTACCCTGCGGGTCAACCA
>CAZYDC010000047.1:0-15816 GCA_964646065.1 uncultured Planctomycetaceae bacterium
TCGATTTACGGATGCGTCAGAATGGCTTCCGAACAGGTTCTAGTGAGCCGCCTGTCCGTTCTAATGAGCCGCCTGCCCGTTCCAGTGGCTTCCCGGCAGGTTCTCATGCGTTACGTTGTGTGCTGCCGGACCCGTTTTGACCGGGGTGGGGCAGCGTTTTCAGGGGCGCGGCGACAGCACCAACAACGAAGACACGGGCAAGATGCCCGTGGTACATATGGGCAGGATGCCCATGCTACACCAGAAATTCGCTTTGCTTTGGAGTGGCGGGAACGTAATCTGTCTGGCCGGCCTCGCCAGTGAGGCCCACGAACAAGACGAACAAGGAGACGTGATGTCAAAAATGTCAAAAGTTGCCATGGGCTTTCGCCAGATACACCTGGACTTTCACACCTCGCCGATGATCGGCGACGTTGGCTCGAAGTTCAACGCCAAGGAGTTCGCCGCGATGGCCAAGGCGGCCAACGTGGACAGCATCACGGTGTTCGCCAAGTGTCATCACGGGCATTTGTACTTCAACACGGACCACCCGGCCAGGCACCCCTCGCTGCCTCGCGGGATGGACCTGCTGCGTGGGCAGATCAACGCCCTGCACGCGGCCGGGATCCGGGCGCCGATCTACATCAGCGTGGAGCTGGACGAGTTCTCGGCCAACGCGCACCCCGAGTGGATCGCGCTGGCCCCCGACGGCGGGATCTTCGGCGCCCGCCCCCTTCAGCCGGGCTGGCGATGCATGGACATGTCCAGCCCGTACTACGAGTACCTCGAAAAGCAGGTCATCGAGGTGCTCGAAAAGTTTGACCCGGTGGACGGGATCTTCTTCGACATCTGCTGCGAGCAGGAGACGGCGACCAAGTGGGCCAAGGCGGGCATGGACAAGGCCGGACTGAACCCGGACATCGAGGCCGACCGCAAGGCGTACGCCCGCCGCGTCGGGCTGGAGTACATGGCCAAGCTGCATCGCCTGGTCACGGATCGCTGCCCGACGGCGTCGTGCTTCTTCAACTCGCGGCCGATAACCCTGCTGAATCACGACATGAAGTACATGACGCACGTGGAGATCGAGGCCCTGCCCACCGGCGGCTGGGGATACATGTACTTCCCCCTGAACGTGCGGTACGTGCGGACGTTCGGCGCCAAGTACCTGGGCATGACGGGGAGGTTCCACAAGTCGTGGGCGGACTTCGGCGGCCTGAAGCCTGAGGCGGCGCTGAAGTACGAGGTCTCGCAGATGCTGGCCCACGGGGCGCGATGCAGCATAGGCGACCAACTGCATCCGCGAGGCACGCTGGACCCGGTGGCCTGGGGCGTGATCGGCCGCGTGTACGGACACGCCAAGGACTGCCAACCCTGGTGCGAGGACGCCGCCAGCGCCGCGGAAGTCGGCTTGGTGCGAACCGCGGACACCGAATACAGGAACCCCGCCGGCGGCACCGACGAAGGCGCCACGCGAATGCTCACGCAGCTCCAGCATCAGTTCGACTGCGTGGACCCCACGCGACCGTTGGATCAGTACAAGCTCCTGGTCCTGCCTGACGTCGTCGCCATCGACGCGGCGATGGGCAAGAAGCTCGACAAGTTCCTCGCGCGCGGCGGAGCGGTGCTGCTGACCGGCCGCAGCGGCCTGGACGCCCAGTTCAAGGCAACCTGGAAGCCCCTGCCGATTCGCGGCGCGGCCGAGGAGTCGCCGTACCAAACGACGTACATGCGTCCGGCCAGGGAGATCGCCGGCGAGGTCCTCGACACCGACAGCGTGATCTACGAGCCCGGCCTGCGGGTCAAGCCCGCCGCCGGCGCCAAGGTGCTGGCCACGGTGGTTGAGCCGTATTTCAACCGCACCTGGCGGCACTTCTGCTCGCACAGCCAGACCCCGCCAGCCAAGGCGACCGACTGGCCCGTGGCGATCCTCAAGGGCAAGATCGGATACATTCCGTACCCGATCTTCAGCATCTTCGGCACACATGGGGCGCTGGTGTATCGCAGCCTGGTGCAGGCGTGCGTCCGGCGGCTGATGGGCCCGCAGATGGTTCACGCCAACCTGCCCAGCGGGGCCGAGGTCTCCGTCATGACCCAGGGCAAGGCCACCGTCGTCCACATCCTCTACTGGCCGGTGGAACGGCGCGCGACCAACATGGACATCGTCGAGGACACCATCCCGCTGCACGACGTCAAGCTCTCAATCTCTGTGCCGCACAAGGTGCGCCAAGCCTACCTGGCCCCCTCGAAACAACCGCTCGACTTCACCATCGACGCCGGCCGAGTGGAACTGGTCGTGCCCAAGATCGAAGGGCACCAGATGGTCGTGCTGGAGTAAGTGGCGATAAAGCTCTTGCATTGCGCGAGGAATCGGCTATTATCAAGGTGCGATCAGCAATCGCGCGAGTAGCTCAATTGGATAGAGCATCGGTCTACGGAACCGAAGGTTACAGGTTCGAGTCCTGTTTCGCGCAGTCCCATAAGCCCTTGTCATTCAAGGGCTTCTTTTTTGGGCTGACATCCCTGCCGACCCGGAAAAACCCGTTTTTGGGCCAAGTGGGTCAGTTTTGGGTCAGTCGGGGGTGGCAGTTCGCCCAGCACCGACTCTTGAGCGGTCTGTGCTTTTGCCAAGTCGTCGGCCTGCACCGACAGATAAAATTGCTGCGTGGTCTTGATGTCGCTGTGACCGGCCAATTGCTGGACCACGTGGATCGGCAGTGTCTTCGCCCAATTCGTGATGCAGGAGCGGCGCAGGTCGTGGATGGTGTATTCGCGCACCTTCGCCCTGCGGCAGATTGTCTGGAACCGCCGCAGCATGTTGTTCATCAGATCTTTTCCTTCGCGCCATTCGCCGCTGGTCACCTGTTCGCGGTAGAAGTTCCATCGCCCCTCGTCCAAGAAAACGTAAGGGCAGTCCTGCGGTGCGGCCTCCCGCAACGCCTTGAGCAACCCGATGACCTGCGGCGGCACAGGGATTGTCCGCATCTCATGGTCTTTCGGTGTCCACGCCTGCACCCAACCGCTTGCAGGTCTTCGGGTGACGTGCAGATGGCCAGCGGCGAAATCGATATCCTGCCACGTTAGATTCATGGCCTCACGGAGCCGAATCCCTGAACTGTAAATTGTCGTCAGAAAAGTTCGCCAGTAGCGGTCGTGTGCGTGGCGAAAAATGGCGACGAACTCGCCTGGGTGGATGTAGGCGGGACGCTGCGGTGCCACCTTGAGCATCTGAAGGCCCACGCAGGGATTTCCATCGCGTGGAAGGTACCGGCGAAGGATGGCCAGATTGAAGACCCGCCTGAGCGTCCGCAATTCCTTGTTGGCAGAGGCGGGGCTGATCCCATCTTTCAGCCTGTCTGCTCTGAACTTTTCAATATCGCGGACGCTGACCCGGCTGACCAGACAATCCCACCCCACCGAATGGGCCAACATCTCGAAGGCCGCAACCTGCATCTGTAATGATTTCGGCGCGAGGTTCCCCACCATGACGTGTTTGTGTTCGCGAAAAAAGTTCAGCAAGGTAACCTTCGGCGGCGGGTCGGCTTTCCCATCCCGAACCTCCTGCTGAACCTTCTCGGCAAACCGCTCGGCCAGTTTTCTCATCGGGAAGGATTTGCTGTACCGCTGGCCATCGGTGCCGAACCAGCGAACCGCCCAACTGAAAGCCCGCCTGTCGCCCCAAGCTTCGGGCGGCAGTTGATTGCCAGCGGCATCGGTCGGCACCGGGCCGTAATACTTTCGATAAACGCCAACCTTAGTTGTGCCCATTGCCGCCCCCCTCTGTTTTTCGCTTGAGGAACTCGTCTAACTCGGCCCGCCTGAACCAAACCTGTCGAGCATATTTTGTTGCCCGCAGTTGGCCTTGGTCGCGCCAGTAGGTCATCGTTCGGATGGCATCTTTGGGTCTGTGGCGGCCTGTCTGGTCGAGGCGAAGGTACTGCGCCGCCTCGACCGGCGTAAGCAATTCGCTGAACACAGCCGGTCGTTCGGGCCATTCTTTGGGAGCGGATGATGCTTCGATTGTTCCTGTGCTGTCCATTTTCGATTCCTTCTTCTCCCATGTACAATAAAACCCTCTGTGCTTTCGTTTTGGGTGTGAAGGCCATCTCTTTGGGACGGCGGTTGGGGGAAGGTCTGCGTCCGTTTTTTCGTTGTCCATACAAAAAGTCCCTGCTCCAAAAGGAGCGATAGAACTCGAAGGACAATGGCCGAGGTGAGCAGGCGAAGCTGCTCCGAAATTCCCGCAAGTCGGTGTTTAAGTTCTACCCTGCCTCCTCAGATGGCAGGGGTTTCTGCCTTACAGCCAGATCACGCCTTCGCCATCCTTCTCAATGGCGTTGCGGTCAGCATCCTGCAACCGAGCTGGGTACAGCAAGAATCGAAGTCTTGAGATCATCCCATGACGCCGCATGGCCACTTGGATGCTCTTGATAAGCTTTGCGACGTAGGCCGACCAATTTTCAGTGCGGCGAACCTGGTGAACGGCATCCGCTTCGGCTGCGAGCCCCGCGGCGCGAAGGGCATCCTCTGTGAGCCGCAGGCCAGCACCGCGAGGATTGACCGCCTCGGCAAAGACTTCCTCAACCCCGATGATCTTGCAGAAGCGGACAAGCTGGTCGATGTGCTGTGGGGCGTCAGCGATGTTGGGGAGCAGCGGACAGAGCATCCCGTAGGTCCTCAAGCCCATTTCATGCGCCTGTTTCAACACGGCCACTCGTTCCGAGATGGGGGATGCGTTTGGCTCGACCGTCAGCATGACATTTTCCCTGTCAGGTGTTGCCGTAAGCGACAGGCCGACCAGAACCCGGTCGCGGTACTCTCGGATGAAATCGAAGTCCTTGGCGACGGCGGCATTTTTGGTCAGGATGCGAACGGCCCAACCTGGTTGGGTCAGCAGAGCTTCAAGGCACCGCCGCCCAAGGTCGTACTTCTTGGATTCCGGTGCCCAAGCGTCTACGGTCGTGCAGAGCTGGGCCAGACCGCGATTCCGCATGTGGGCGGCGTCGTGGGCGACCTTCTCCGGTATGTCAGGGTCGATGATGGCATACCCATGCTTAAATGGGTTTTCCTTCGCCGCCTTGAACGACGGATGGCAACGGAGCATCGCTCCAGTCGAGCAGTAGGTGCAGCCGTGACCGCACTTGGTGCCAATGTTGATGCCGAACTGTGCCAGACCCTTCTTGGCGAATTCCGGCGACGACTTGATGCCGCCCTTGAGGGAACAACGATGAATCCTGATTCTCTTACTCATAAAACTGACCCTTCTTCGGCTGATGTTTCGCACAGGAGGGCCGCCGCGTCTCCCGACTTCCATGCTCCTACATTACCATAGAAACACCGAAATGTCAAGCGAAATCTGCCGTAAGTGCTTGCAGTATAAGGATATATAAAATAAACAAAATCGGGTCTTTCTTCATCTGACGCGCCGTCCCGCACTTACAGGAATGGGCATAAAACAGCCTCGGCAAAATAATTTTCAGGCTGGAAAATCATCCCATCGCTGGTTGCTATGGGGAAGTGGGGCACCGCCGCAACCGTCGCCATTCAATTCCTCTGATTAAAAAACAATGATCGTTTTCGGACGACCTTTACCCCTACCTGAACTGAGATCGTGGCTCCTGCATCGTATAAATCAATCTCTTGGGGCCGACAATAGCCAAAACAATGGCAAACAAGAAATGGATTGAGATCATGTCAGGCCCCTGCCGCTGGCAGAGACGATGGTGAGCGTCTCGTCATTCATCGGTGATGGGATGGGATGGGATCAAAGTCGCAAAGTCGCAGAGGAGGCACTCACCAGCAGACTGACGAACGACCAAGAGACAGCGAGGAATGTCGTCATAAATCTAAATATAAATAATTCTTGCGGACACCATTGCCAGGAAAATAAAAAAGGCGAAATTGTTGTTTTCGGAGATTTAATCGGACCTTTTTTATTCGCGAGCCACAGAAATGTGTTTTTGCGCGCAGAGCGGTGCCGCGAGCGCCGTTCGTGATGATTCGTCCGAATTCGAGCAGCGGACGAGGCAGAAAAATGGCTGGAATTGAAGATTTTTTTGCCCCTTCCCCCAATCGCCGTAACTCTTTGTGCTGCCGCGTTCCCCAAAATTAAAATATAAAGCAACTCATTGCATACCAAGCACTTACGTCTTGACATTGACACCGGCATTTGATACAATTCCTAGCATACAGAATTGGAGAAAAAGGTATGAGTGACTCAAAGATGAATCTTATGGACGGACTTGCGAGACCTGAAAAGTTCAATATGACCTGCATTCGAGACTACGCCCTGCTGCGGCGGTATGTCGAGGCATGGGCGGAGAATCGCGGTCATACGGCACTGATCATCCAGGGACGACCTGGTATCCTGAAATCGTCGCTGGTGAAGTCTGTGATCGGCAAAAGAGATTGCCTGTATCTCGAAGGTTTCACAGGCCCCCTTGCCCTTTACCGAGACCTCTACCGCAAGTTGAACCTCCCAGTGGTTCTGGACGACATCCAGATCTCCAGGCAGTTGCTGTCCATCCTTCAACCTCTTTGGGATAATTACGATGTCCATACCCTTCGATGGGCCTCAGCCAAGCCCCCGAAGGTTTTTGTTGAAGGAAATATTGATGACGAAATTGTTGCGGGCGACGATTTTGATGGGTCGGATGGTAAACACGGCGGCGAACGCGGCGGCGAGTCAATTTCTCTGCCCACCGAATTCAAGACCAGTTCCCAGTGCTGCCTCTTGACCAACTCAATCGACCGCTTGAAAGACATTCCATCGCTCCTTGACCGAGCTTACATCATCGACTTCGATCCCGCCATATCAGATGTGTTGGCCAGGGCCAAATCATTCCTCGACCCGCAAATCTGGGCCTGGGGCAAACGCTACGAGACGCGACTGCCAAATCTCAGCATCCGCGACCTTGTTCAGGCCGGAGAGGATAAACGGATCGGGATGCCTTGGGAACGAATCCTACAGGGCCGCTATTTCGACCCAAAATCCACACTGGGAACTTATTTGGAAGTGATCTCGGATGAGCGCCTTGTTGGTGGGTCCGAGCGAGTGAAGAAATGGACCGAGAGAACCGGAAAGGACAGGGCGACTTTTTACCGGATTCAGCACGAATACCGAAAGCGGTTCCCCGCTCGTAACTTACGGAGAGGCAAGTCTGCGGTTTCACGACTCAAGTGGCGTGAGCAACATCGTAAGGCCGCAGGGGCGGAGACATATCAGCCGCCCATTGCCTCGGTAAGCGAGAACCATCCGCGCATGGAGGAGCAGCGGTCTGCTCCGGCCGTCAGGAAGCCCGAGAAACTTGTAATCTTACACCCCTTCAATAAAGGAGGCTCAAATGCCTAACGTTCAACTTCTGCCTAACGTTCAACTTTACTGTGATACCGTCGAGAACATTCTTCCCCACCTAGACTCAGCCTCCGCTGATGGCGTGCTGTGCGATCCGCCCTATGGGATCGACCTGGATGCTTGGGATGCACATGTGCCATTGAAGGCCGTCTGGGACGAGTTATTCCGCATTATGAAACCTGGTGCCAACCTGATGGCTTTCGCTTATCCGAGGATGCACCACAGAGCCGCCACACTGATTGAAGGCAGCGGCCTAACAATTACTGACGAGTTAATGTGGTTGCGAACCGGATTCCCGAGGCAAAGTAGCGTTGCCCGTTCCATCGACAACGAAAAGCTGAACCCCCGTGATAGAAGGGGCTTCAAGGACGGCCGCCGCGCTTGCGGCAAGTGGCCGTTGAGTCCCATCAGGGGCGAAAAATATAAACCTCGCACCAGAGCCTCCAAGCCGTGGATCGCCTACAACCCGGCCCTCAAGCCAGGATATGAACTGGTTATTCTGTCCCGCAAACCATTGGACGGGACACTTGCCCACAATGCCTTGAAATGGGGCGTCGGCGGATTGAACGTAGGTAATTGCCGCGTCGGAGAGGAAGAACTCGGCAACCGCTATCACAGAGGTCATGAACTCATCTCCAAGTCGCAAGAAGGCCGGTTTCCGGCCAACCTGATTCTGGACGAAGATGTCGCTACCCTCTTGGACAACGGCAACGCTGCCAAACCATCCCGCTTCTATTACCACCCACGGGTAAGTCCGCAGGAGCGAACTGCCGGTCTGACAACAGGAACGAACGACCACCCGAGCTTGAAGCCCATTTCACTCACTCAGTGGCTGGCCAATCTCATCCTCCCGCCTAAACGTGCCACCACGCCCAGACGATTGCTGGTGCCATTCTGCGGGACGTTCTCTGAGATCATTGGCGCGATCAGAGCTGGGTGGGATGAGGTCATTGGAATCGAAATGAGCGAACACTACTGCGACATTGGAAAACAACGACTCCAATACTGGTGTAAGTTGGCGTGACCGCGACTCAACAGGGGCAGCAGTACTTCTGCGTTGCGTTCCCGAAATACTGTTCGGCTTTCTTGTAAGAATCTGTCGGAGCACACTCATGTAGATTGTCAAGAGTGGCGCTTATCCTATGAGCGTTTCATAGGAGAGCAATCACTCATATTTTTAGAAAGGGCCAGTAGTATGGGTAATACACAGTCATTTAGTTTAACGGCGCGTGGAGTCAAATCGGATTTGGAACAGGTCGCGGCATTGCTGTCGCAATGGGATGGCGACGGCACAATAACGAAGAAGGCACTGCCGGTGATCGAGACAGATGGTTGGGTTCGCTTGTACGGCAAACCTCACTGGGAATCCGACAACGAGCTTGTGGCCGACGGTGAGTGGAACAGATGCTCTATGGAGACCGGCAGGCCCTTCCACTGGCCCGCCGCCGACTCCAACACGCACCGCATGTACCGGTTGATACTGCCAATGAACATGCTTCCATTGTCCAGGCAGTGTCAACTGTGTGGCGAGTCCGTCCTAGTCTTAGTGCGCAACGCCACTCAAATGGTGGCTGCTTCTATTCCCATACTATTTCAGGAATTTCAACAACTGCGTTGCGGACTTGGCGATAAGGTCGCGCCGGGCTTCAAGAAAGTCACCGAAGCGACTTGGATGCCATAATTGCTGATCTTCCGGTATGAAGTGTGCCCATCTCAATTCCTTCGAGGTCTCTTGTTGCAAGTACTGCCACGGCGGTAGGTCCCCAATGCGCACGTTTGTCAGCTTGCTCAAAAAAGTCATGTTTGCAATGTCGTTGATCTCGCGTCGGTATTGGCTTGGCTTTAGTTCCTTCCGGTCGGCATAGTCCAGCGCGGCTTTGTCATTCACCATGAAATTGAATGGAAATATGTGGTGAATCTGCATTTCCGATAGCTCGATCTCTCTTAACGATGTCGCTCGACCCTCCCCCCAGTCCGTGGCTTGACGTTGGCGCATCAGAATGTACATCAACAGCAGGATGACATTCTTGGCTGGTGGCCCAGAAACATCCGAGCGTTGAATCTTTAGCCCGCGATAAGACTGTCTAGCGTCACCTACAACGGCCTTGGCCAGGTCCTCCAGGTTTTGGCGCGGCGTATCGTTCTGGTCAGTCAATATGCGGAAATCTCTGCGGAAGACTGTTTCAGCAGCGCCACCATACCGTTCCGACAGTTGCGAACTGAGGAAGAATCGCAGCATTTGTTTTTTTGCCTGCGTTCGGTTCTTTTCGCGGGCCACGTAGTAGACGAGCGGAATTAGCACATTCTTTGACGGGAAGTAACGAGAGCGGTCAAGATCCAATTCCGTTGACAGTGTTAAAACAACCTTGTCAATTGCTCGTCTTGCCTGCCCCCACGAACGCTTCAGGCTGGCTTTGCTCAGATTCTTCTTCGCCATCTTTTGCGTGAGTTTGGAAATCTGGGCACTGTCGCATTCAATGGCAGTGATCGAACGCATTAAGAAACTCAGGTCCAGGTCGTACCTCCGATCCTTCAACTCGCGCCGGTAATCCCGAAAATCCTTCGTTATCCCTCGCCAATGCGGGACAAGGCGAGCGAGGTGAATCTCCGCGCCCGTGAGCGATGTCCCTTGGGAGTTCACCAAAGCAAAAATCTCGGCCACGTCTTCGTAAGTGCAATCTTGAATGATCTGTACGGGAAAGCTGTAATCCCGTAGCTGTTGAATTCTCTCCTGTATCGCTCTAACTTTGGTATCCCCGATTTTGCGACGAATCTCTTCGCCCTGAAGCGCGTTCCCACAAAGCATCTCGTGCAGAGACGCCCAAGGAAACGAGTATCCCGCGATGTCCGTGGTGGCTTCCATCTCCTCAGGAAAACGCCTCAAATTACAAAAGATTTGCGGCATGTCCTCTTCAATTTCTGCCAAAACATCTCTCAGTTGTTCGCGTGGCAGGAAGACCGAGGCAAGGGCTGTTATACGTTGCTGGCCGTCGAGGAGAAAATACTTCGGTAGTCGCCCGTCATTAAGCTCCAAACGCTCTGGCCTAATCATTGATCGAATCAAGTTCGCGTCTTTGTCCCGTGGCTCCCAAAAAATGAGCGACCCACAAGGATATTGCCGAAAAACCGATAGGATCAATTCCTTTACCTGGTCGGGTTTCCAGACCACATCGCGCTGAATTTCGGGGACCGCCAGATATCCCTCGGCAAAGTCTTTTACGATTTGATTGACAGGTTTCTGACCCGTGAACAAGCGATTCGCAGCCATAAGTGCCCCTTCTCAAACTAGTAGAACGCACCTTCTGTCGAAGCCGAAACTATACATGGTGCCGATAGTATATCCCTCTCGCCAACTGTGTCAACGGTCTAAAGCCGGCAGTCCCGGCACAATTTCATGTGTCCCCTAACTGGAGAAGGCTAGCCTCTGGAAGAGCGATTGTCAAATAGCGCCGCCGTGGCCATGAGCCACGTCCTTCCGGCTGGTGGCCGGATATGCCCAAACACTGGCGGCGCAACACTCAAAACAGCTTCGACCGACCGGACGGCTCTGGCTTCGCCGTCTTGGGCGGCGGGGTCAAGTGGACCACTTCCGCGCCCCAGCGCTGGGCCAGCCGCTCGGCCAGAATCTTTCGGTGACACGTGTTGATGTCGGCACAGCCGCACAAGAGCACGACCGCCTTGCCCGCGGTTCGCAGCGGTCCCAACCGCTCGACTCCCTTGTCGAAATCGGCAATCGCAATCGGCCCGTTGCTCTTGTAGTTGACGTTGCCGAAGTCCGACAGCCAGTAGTAACGATCTCTCAGGAGGCGGGAGAAAGCGGTGCCGTTGAACGGCGCATACCGAGACCGGGGCACCATGCGAACGTCAACAGCCACGCCGTTGACCGATTCCAGAAACGTCTTGATGGCCTCGACTGACCATCCCAACGACCTTGCCCTTTGACCAAAAAAGTGGGTCAGTTTTTGGGTCAGTCGCCAGACGAAAGGCTCTTGTTCACCACTGTTCACCCACTGTGTAATCACTCGAAAAGGCCAAAATGACCCCAAAAATGACCCATAATACATGAAAATAGCGGTAGTTATGGAGCGAAGCCGAGACTACGGAACCGAAGGTTACAGGTTCGAGTCCTGTTTCGCGCAGGTGTTTACAGAAAAGGGACTTGCAGCAATGCAGGTCCCTTTTCTTTTGGGAAAAATGGGATAGATGTGCATCAAAGTGTGTACCACAACCCCTAGTGGAGGATCTGCCAGAGATCCAAGTTTCACGATGAAGGAGTCTCACCATGGCAGGCATGTACAGACGCAACGGCACGTATTACGTAAAATTCTATCAGAGTAAAAAGCCCACAAGAGTTTCACTTCACACAGGCAGCTATCAAATCGCCAAGGCCAAGCTCAGGCAGATCGAGCGGGCCATGGACCAGGGCAGCCAATCGCCCTTGGTCGGTATGACTGACCGGCGTCACGGTAATCTTGAGATCGCCCCCTGGTAATCGGCGAGCAAAACGGGCCCACCTCAGGAGGGTAGTCGGCGCGTAATCTGGACCCACCCCAGCCGCCGCCAGGCTGATCGTCAAAGCGCCACGGTCTGCCCCTGGACCGCCGCAACGCCCGGGCAGGGTTCATCTCGGCCTGCGGGGTACTGGGACCGAAGCGTCAGGCCATGTTCCAGGCTTCCCCCAGCCGGAAAACCATCGTCCAGGAACGGCCCTGACTGAAATCAGGGGGATCGATGTTCCTTGGCCAGCCCCAGCCGGCCACAAGACTGACTTGACCCTAGACCCGACGCAAGTAGAATCAAGTAAACGGCTGGCGGTGGTCGTCAGCAAGTGGTCACATAGGAACTCGGCTGAAAGCCATTATGACAATACACGATTGGGAAAACCCCAAGCTCACCAACCGCAACCGTTTGCCGGCTCGTTCGTATGCGTTCGCCTACCCCGATGAAACGGCGGCTATCGTCGGCCAGCCCGGTTCGACCGCGAGCTCAGCGCCCAGCGGCGGATCCCCCTGGTTTCTGCTCCTCAATGGACAGTGGAAGTTCCACTATTCCCCCACGGTCGCACAAGCACCGCTTGGATTCGAGCGACCGGACTACGACATAGAGGCCTGGGGCGACATCGCGGTCCCGCTGAACTGGCAGATGGCGGGATACGGCCGGCCGCATTACACAAACGTGCAGTTTCCTTTCCCCGTGGACCCGCCGCGCGTGCCGACGGAGAATCCCACCGGTTCATACCGGCGCCAATTTGTCGTGCCCGACGACTGGGCCGACCGACGGATCACCCTGCGATTTGAAGGCGTGGATTCGGCATTCTACGTGTGGGTCAATGGCCAGCCGGTGGGGTTCAGCAAGGGCAGCCGCACCCCGGCGGAGTTCGACATCACCCCGCATGTCCACGCGGGCGCCAACACCCTCGCGGTTCGGGTCATGCAATGGTCCGACGGCAGTTACTGCGAAGACCAGGACATGTGGTGGCTCAGCGGGATTTTCCGCGACGTGTACCTGCTGGCCTATCCCACGGTCCATGCCTACGACGTTCGCGTGCGAACCACGCTGGACCAGGAGTATCGCGACGCGACGCTCGAACTGGCTATCGGCATGGAGAATCACGGCAAGGAAGCCGCCGACGATTGGCGAGTCGAGGCCGTCTTGCTGGACGACCTCCGCCAAAAAGTGGTCGGCAGGAGCACCAGGTTTTCCGTCGCTGGGGGCAAATCCGAATCGGTCGAGGTGAAGATGCCCCTGGCCTCGCCGCGAAAGTGGTCGGCCGAAGACCCGTATCTCCACACGCTTCTGGTAAAAATTCGCAATGCCGCCGGCGACCTTGTCGAGGTCACGCCCCTTCGCGTGGGCGTTCGACAGGTCGAGATGAAAGGCGGGCTGCTGCTGGTCAACGGCGCGGCCATCAAGTTCAAAGGCGTCAACCGCCATGAGCACCATCCCGACCTCGGGCGGGCCGTGCCCCTGGAAACTATGGTCACGGACCTGCTGCTCATGAAGCGGCACAACATCAACGCCATTCGCACCTCGCATTATCCCGACGACCCGCGGTTTTACGATTTATGCGACCGGTACGGCCTGTACGTCATCGACGAGTGCGACCTGGAGACGCACGGATTCGGCAACCTCAAGGACTGGCAGGGCAACCCCGCCAACGATCCGGATTGGGAAGACGCGTGCGTGGACCGGATGGTCCGCATGGTCCAGCGCGACAAGAACCACCCCTGCGTGGTGATGTGGTCGCTGGGCAACGAGGCCAATTTCGGCTGCAATCACAAGGCGATGGCCGCCCGCGCCAGGCAGCTCGACCCCACGCGCCCGATCCACTACGAGGGCGATTATGACCTGGTCGTGGCGGACGTGTACAGCCGGATGTATTCGCATTACGAATCGGTGATCGCCGCGGGCAAGGGCGACGAAGAGGAAATCAAGAAGGCCTTCGGGGCCAAGGGCCAGGGGTATTCCACCAAGCCGTTCATTCTCTGCGAGTACGGCCACGCCATGGGCAACGGCCCCGGCGGGCTGCTGGAGTACTGGGAGGAAGCGATCTTTCCATACAAACGATGCCAAGGCGGGTTCATCTGGGAATGGGTCGATCACGGCATCCGCCAGCGCACGGCGGATGGAAAAGAATTTTTCGCCTACGGCGGGGATTTCGGCGACGAACCCAACGACGGCAATTTCGTCTGCGACGGCTTGGTCTTCCCCGACCGCCGGCCTTCGCCGGGACTGACCGAGTACAAGAAGGTCATTCAGCCGGTCAAGGTTGAGGCCGTAGACCTGAAGGCGGGCAAGTTCAATCTGACGAATCGCTACGATTTCCTGACGCTCGACGGCCTGCACCTGGATTGGACGCTGACGGCCGACGGCGAGGTGGTGCAAAGCGGCACGGTCGCCACACCCAAGGTCGCTCCGGGCAAGACGCGCGCAGTGAAAATCCCCTGCGATCCGCGGGCGGCGGCGTCCGGATCGCAATGTCATGTGACGCTCTCGTTCACTCTGGCGAGCGACCAGTGCTGGGCTCCCAGAGGGCACGAAGTGGCCTGGGCGCAGTTTGAACTCCCGATGAAAGGCCCTGCCGTTCGCGTTGCCAATATTGCCTTGATGTCCCCGGTGTCCGCCGCCAGGGATGGCCTTACGATCCGCGTCGCCGGAACGGATTTTGAACTGGCGTTCGACACCGTGACCGCGACGCTCGAGTCGTGGCGTTTCAATGGAGTCAAGTTGCTCCAGGCCGGACCTCGCCTGAACTTCTGGCGCGCCACGACGGATAATGACCGCAACTGGGACAACGCCGGCGCCTGGCGAAATGCCGGGCTCTTTCGCCTCCAACACCGGACGGAATCCGTAGAGCTGCTGAGTGCCGGACCCAATGTCACGCGGATCGTGGCCAGAACCCGGATTGCCCCGCCGGTGCTCAACTGCGGATTCCATTGCGATTATACATACACGATCTTCGGCAACGGACAGATGCGGATCGACGTGCATGGCCTGCCGTACGGCGAGCTGCCTCCCACGCTTCCACGAATCGGTTTGCGGATGACCCTGCCGCGGACGATGCAGCAATTCCAGTGGCTGGGCCGGGGGCCTGGCGAGTCGTACGTCGACTCCAAGCAAGCCAACCGGGTGGGTCTGTGGAAAGCGAACCTGGACGATCTGTACACCCCGTATGTTTTTCCGCAGGAGAACGGCAATCGCACCGACGTGCGATGGGTGGCGATAACCGACCTGCGTGGCATGGGCCTGCTGGCCGTTTGTCCGACGCAATCCGGCGCATCGGTTCATAAGGCGGCGCGGCCTTGTTCAATCGATGCGCCGAATTGCGATTGCAAAACGCCGCTGCTGAACTTCTCGGCCCATCGTTTCACCACGATGGACTTGGAGGCGGCCCGCCACACGACGGACCTTGTGCCGCGTGAGGACATCACGCTGAACCTGGATTGGCGTCACAACGGTCTGGGCTCGGCCAGTTGCGGGCCCAGGCCCTGGGACCACTACCTCCTTCGCCTGGAGGAGTTCCGCTTCAGCATCTGCTTGCAACCACTTTCGATGGACGCAGTGTCTCCGAATGAATTGGCCAGAGCGGCGATGGATAATACTGCGTATATCCTGTGAAAGACCGCAAACGTGGTCGGGTAAGCCTGGGCGGTTGGACCGTTCGTCGTGTGCCCGTAAGGGCATAAGAAGAAACGCCTTACGGCGTCACTACAAACGAAAACAGTCATTCCGCGGATGATCCTGAAAAATGGATCTGAAAAAATAAAAAATATTTGCGACGGCTAGACACGGCTGGACATGAAGTTACATATGCCAACATTTATTATGTGTCGTATTTTCTGGACAACAACCAAATCCATGTTATAATACAGGAAGTGGTTCTTGTGACGTGGATGTATCGGACCCGGGCTTGATAGGAGCCTGCGGATGCTATTTGACAACTGAATATGGGACTGGCGAGTTTCCGGGTGCCATGTCGTAGCGCA